>CAZBXG010000038.1:0-3781 GCA_964495925.1 uncultured Thiopseudomonas sp. | reverse complement strand
CGGGCCAAGCATTACACCGCCTATATCCGCAGTGCTGATGGCGTACACAAAGTGCTGATTGGTCCGCTGATTCGTGAGGCGGAAGCAGTTGCCATGTGCAAACAGCTGAAGGCGCGCGACAAACAGGAATGCTTTGTATTGCGCTACCAGCCCTGACGCGAAATCAGGAACACTCATAGCCTGCCGAATATTGAAGGGAAGGGTACGGTCTTGGCCGTAATTGACGCTAGGCAGGGTTCAATAAGGGAGTGGGGGGAGCGCAATGCTTTGCCTGTACTTCGGGCCTGTTTCAGGTGTGTATGGTGATTTTTGCGTAGCGACGAGGCAAAGAAAAGGGTTATCAGGACAGGGCAGCTCTGTTAGAATCCTTTTCTTTGCATAACCGGACACTCAAAGTGACGTTTAACTGGCTTGATGCGGTCTTTTTTGCAGTAATTGCCCTTTCTGCCCTGATTAGTCTGACTCGCGGTTTTATTAAAGAAGCATTGTCGCTGGTAACCTGGGTGGTTGCCGGGATAGTGGCCTGGATGTTTGCCGGCGACCTGTCCGGCTATCTGACTCCTTATATTGATACGCCTTCCTTGCGGGTCATCAGCGCCTGCGTTCTTTTATTTGTGGCTACCCTGATTGCCGGTGGCCTGATTGGTTTCTTGTTGGGGCAACTGGTACGTGCAACCGGACTGACTGGCACTGACCGGTTTTTAGGCATGTTTTTTGGTGCGGCACGCGGCGTTTTACTGATAGTGGTGGCGGTTGGCGTGTTGAGCCTCTCTCCGGTAGTACAGGATACCTGGTGGCGGCAGTCTGCACTGGTACCTCATTTTTTGCTGGTTGCCGATTGGTCAAAAGACCTGGTGCTTGGTTCCGGGGCGAATCCGGGCAATCAGTAATACGACAGGGCCGGATGGCCGTGTTGACAGCCAAATGCGCAAAGCGCAACGTTAAATCTGCAAGGCAGGGGTTTCATTCATGTGCGGTATAGTCGCAATTGTGGGTAAGTCGGACGTCAATCAATCGCTTTATGATGCGTTGACCGTATTACAACATCGAGGGCAGGATGCTGCCGGGATGGTTACCAGCAAACAGGGACGGCTATATTTGCGTAAAGCGGATGGATTGGTGCGTGATGTGTTTCGCACCCGCCACATGAAAGAGCTGGTGGGCCACATCGGCATTGGTCATGTGCGCTATCCGGTCGAGGGGCATGCCAGTACAGCTGAAGCACAACCGTTTTATGTCAACTCGCCATACGGTATTACTTTGGCGCAGAACGGTAACCTAACCAATGTACGCCAGCTGGCCAAGGAGATTTTCGAAGCCGATCTGCGCCACATCAATACCAACTCCGACGCTGAAGTATTGCTGAACGTTTTTGCTCATGAACTGGGGCAGGGTGGATGCCTGCGTCCCAAGGCAGATGATGTATTTGCTGCCGTCAGCCGGGTGCACGACCGCTGTCGTGGTGCCTATGCAGTGGTGTCGATGATTACCGGTCATGGTGTGGTTGGTTTCCGTGATCCCTGGGGCATTCGCCCGATTGTGTTTGGCAAGCGCGAAACCGAACTGGGTACCGAGTACATGATCGCCTCGGAAAGCGTAGCGCTGGATGCACTTGGTTTTACCCTGGTCCGTGACTTGGCTCCCGGCGAGGCGATTTACATCACCGAAGAAGGCGAAATGTACACCCGCCAGTGTGCTCGCAATCCGCAGCTTAGTCCCTGTATTTTTGAGCACGTTTATCTGGCCCGTCCTGATTCCATTATTGATGGCATTTCCGTATATAAAGCACGGATGAAGATGGGTGAGAAGCTGGCCGACAAGATTCGCCGTGAGCGTCCGAATCACGATATTGATGTGATCATTCCGATTCCCGACACCAGCCGTACTTCGGCGCTGGAACTGGCACACCGTCTTGGTGTGAAGTACCGCGAAGGGTTTATCAAGAACCGCTACATTGGCCGTACATTCATCATGCCGGGCCAGGCGCAACGCAAAAAATCGGTCAGACAAAAGCTGAATGCGATCGAGCTGGAGTTTCGTGGCAAGAACGTCATGCTGGTCGATGATTCCATCGTGCGCGGCACCACTTGTGAAGAAATTATCCAGATGGCACGCAATGCGGGTGCCAACAAGGTGTACTTTTGTTCGGCTGCTCCCGAAGTGCGTCACCGTAATGTTTATGGCATTGATATGCCCAGTGTGCAGGACTTGATTGCCCACAATCGAACTGCTGATGAAATTTGTGAGCTGATTGGCGCAGACTGGTTGCTGTTTCAGGACCTGGAAGACCTGGTCGCCTCTACCGAGGGTGGCAAGATCAAGATCGAGCGTTTTGACTGCTCGGTGTTTGATGGACAATATGTGACCGGTGATATTGATGAAACCTATCTGAACCAGATTGAAACTTCGCAGGCCGAACTGGACTTTGAAGACAAGCCACAAGCGAACGCAATTATCGAGCTGCATAACAGCGACAACTAAGGATGTGCTGAAACAGTATTGGCCAGGAGTTCCTGACAACACAGATAATAACGAAGCATTTTCCAACCCGACATAAGGCAGTAAAAATGAGCATAGACTGGCATCCCGGACAACTGGACAGTGATCTGACCGATAGTGATTTCTCAACTTTGGCTGTGCGTGCAGGTTATCGTCGCAGTCCTGAAGGTGAGCATGGCGAGGCGATTTTTACTACGTCCAGCTATGTTTTTCGTGATGCTGCCCACGCCGCAGCCTGCTTTGCTGGCGATGAGCCGGGGAATGTTTATTCCCGCTACACCAACCCGACTGTGCGGACTTTTGAGGAACGTCTGGCGGCCTTAGAGGGTGCGGAAAAGGCGGTTGCTACCGCTTCGGGCATGTCGGCCATTATGGCTACGGTGATGAGCTTCTGTAGTGCTGGCGACCATATTTTGGTCTCACGCAGTATTTTTGGGGCGACGGTCAGCTTGTTTGACAAGTACTTCAAGCGCTTCGGGATTGAAGTGACTTATGTCGCGATTGATCAGCCTGCTGCCTGGACCGCTGCTTGCCAGCCCAATACCAAACTGTTTTTTCTGGAGTCACCTTCCAATCCGTTGGCTGAGCTGGCTGATATCCGCGTACTGGCTGATATTGCCCACAAGGCTGGGGCATTGCTGGTGGTGGATAATTGCTTCTGCACACCAGCGTTGCAACAGCCACTCAAGCTGGGTGCGGATGTGGTGATTCATTCGGCGACCAAATACATTGACGGGCAGGGCCGCTGTCTGGGTGGTGCCGTTGCCGGCAGTGCGGAGCTGATGACTGAAGTGGTTGGCTTCCTGCGTACAGCTGGGCCGAGCATGAGTCCGTTCAACGCTTGGGTTTTCCTCAAGGGGCTGGAAACTTTGCGTTTGCGTATGCGTGCACACTGTGAAAGCAGCATGGCCCTGGCACAATGGCTGGAGCAGCAACCGCAGGTGGAAAAAGTTTACTATGCCGGTTTGCCAAGTCACCCACAGCATGAACTGGCGCGGGAGCAGCAACCTGGCGGCTTCGGTGCGGTGGTCAGTTTTGATATCCGTGGTGGCAAAGACGCTGCCTGGCGTTTTATTGATGCGACCCGCATGATTTCCATTACTGCCAACCTTGGTGATGCCAAAACCACCATTACTCACCCGGCCAGCACCACGCATGGTCGCCTCAAGCCTGAGGAGCGTGCAGGCATGGGGATTGGCGATGGTTTGTTGCGCATTGCGGTTGGGCTGGAAGAACTGGAAGATTTGCGTGCCGATTTGCAGCGCGGGCTGGATGCGGTCTA
>CAZBXG010000037.1:0-14228 GCA_964495925.1 uncultured Thiopseudomonas sp. | reverse complement strand
GGCGCACAGGACTTTACCGTCAAGCGGGTCGAGTTTGTCGGCCCTGCGGTCGGTGAAGAGCTGCGTGACCAGGGCGGTATCGGCATGCTGGTTGCTTTGGCTGGCATCCTTGTTTACCTGGGCTTTCGCTTCCAGTGGAAGTTTGGTGTGGGCGCGATTGTCGGCCTGTTCCATGACGTGATTATCGTTCTTGGCGTGTTCGCGCTGTTTCAGATTCAATTCGATCTGACGGTGCTGGCGGCCGTGTTGGCGGTGATTGGTTATTCGTTGAACGACTCCATTGTCATTTATGACCGGATTCGGGAAAACTTCCGCTTGCTGCGCAATACTTCGCTGCTTGAAAATATCAACATTTCCACCACCCAGACGCTGTTGCGCACCCTGGCAACA
Source organism: uncultured Thiopseudomonas sp. (assembly GCA_964495925.1). Taxonomy (GTDB): domain Bacteria; phylum Pseudomonadota; class Gammaproteobacteria; order Pseudomonadales; family Pseudomonadaceae; genus Thiopseudomonas. The sequence continues at coordinate 13,838 of CAZBXG010000037.1, read as the reverse complement.
TCCATCTCTACGCTGATGGCGGTGATTTCGCTGCTGGTGTTTGGTGGTGACAACCTGTGGGGTTTTGCACTGGCGTTGATGATCGGCATTATTGCCGGTACATTCTCTTCCATCTATATCGCCAGTATCACTCTGATCTGGCTGAAGCTGACGGTTGAAGATCTGATTCCGCCAGTCGTGGCAGAGGAAGTGGACGAAACGCCATAGGGCAAAGCTGTCCAAAAGCCAGTACGACCGGAGTGTCAAGGCTGGGTAAATAGGCCGCGCAGGTGTGAACTTGTGCGGTCTTTTTGTTTCCAACTGCTGTCATTCATGAAATTGATCGAGGCAGTACAGTGAATAAATCGATGCTGGTAGGAAGTGTATTGGGTGCGGTAGCGGTCACTGCAGGTGGCGCTTTTGCCACATACCAGTTGATGGCGGGTCCCGAGTTTGCGGAAGTGGTGGCGGTCAAGCCGGTGATGGAAACAGTGAAAACACCACGCCAGGAGTGCCGCGATGTGGTGGTGACCAAGCGCAAACCGATCAAGGATGATTATCGCGTAGCCGGTACTGCAATAGGTGCTGTGGTTGGCGGGGTATTGGGTAACCAGGTAGGCAAGGGGAGCGGCAAGAAAATAGCTACAGCTGCGGGTGCTGTGGGTGGCGGCTATGCCGGCAACAAGGCGCAGGAACATATACAGCAGAACAATACCTACACCACCACCGAGCGCCGTTGCAGCACTGAGTATGATACGAGTGAAAAGCTGGCCGGTTATGATGTCAGCTATGAGCTGGATGGCAAGATGCGGACAGTCCGCATGGAGCATGATCCGGGCAGGCGTTTGCCGCTGGATGAGCAAGGACGGGTCATCTTGACGCAAACTGCGTACTGATTTGTGCATAAAAAAGCCGTACTGCAATATTCGTGCAGTACGGCTTTTTTGTGAGCGTCTGTAGCCGGAGGCGGTTACTTGAAGCTGTTCGGTACGTGAGGCTGAATGCTGGTCAGAATGGCCTTGAAACACTTTGGGTTGCCTGCCACGACATGACCGTTGTCGAGAAACTGGTGGCCACCAGAAAAGTCGCTGATCAGGCCGCCAGCTTCCTGAATCAACAGTGCACCTGCTGCCATATCCCATTCAGACAGGCCATATTCCCAGAACCCGTCATAACGACCGGCGGCAACATAGGCCAGATCAAGGCTGGCAGCACCGGCACGGCGAATGCCTGCACTTTGCTCGGCCAAGCTGCGGAACATGCTCAAATAGTTGTCGATATGCTCCATTTGGCCATCGCGGAATGGAAATCCGGTGGCCAAAACTGCGTGGGTCAGGTTGTTGCGTTTGGTGACACGTAGACGACGACCGTTCAGGGTAGCTCCACGGCCACGGCTGGCCAGAAATTCTTCGTCGAGCATCGGGTCGTACACGACGGCATGCTCAACACGTCCGCGAAACTTGCAGGCGATGCTGACAGCAAAATGGGGGATGCCGTGAATGTAGTTGGTGGTGCCGTCGAGCGGATCAATCACCCACTGGTAATCAGCTCCTTCGCCGTGACCGGCAACGCTGCTGCCTTCTTCACCAAGAATCCCGTGATCAGGATAGGCTTTGAGAATAGTATTGACGATGGCCTTTTCTGCGGCGCGATCAACCTGGGTGACGTAGTCTTTGCTGTCTTTTTCGTTAACTGACAGTGCGTCCAGACGGTCCATGGAGCGGACAATTAGTTCAGCGGCGCTACGGGCTGCGCGCAGCGCAATATTCAGCATGGGCTGCATGGAGAGATACCTGAGATTGTTAAAGAAGAGGCGCGCATTCTAACAGAACCTTGTCTGTTTTGCGTCGAAGAAAAAACAGCCGGACATGGAAACCACCGGCAACCTTGGGTAAGCTTTGCGTTTTTCCATAATCGGGGTTGCAGGTGCTAAACAAAGTACGCGTAGTGCTGGTCAATACCAGCCATCCGGGAAATATTGGCGGGGCGGCCAGAGCCATGAAAAATATGGGGTTGAATCGGCTGGTGTTGGTTGATCCAAGGGACTTCCCGAGTCCTGATGCCTGTGCGCGAGCGTCAGGTGCGGATGATATCTTGCAGCAAGTTACGGTTGTAGACACACTGGAACAGGCGCTGGTCGGCTGTAATCTGGTTCTGGGTACCAGCGCCAGAGACCGGCGTTTGCCCTGGCCACTGGTCAATCCGCACGATGCTGCCTGTGTAGTGTTGCAGCGTGTACAGGCGGACGACGGGGCTGAAGTTGCCCTGGTATTTGGCCGCGAGCATGCAGGGCTGACCAATGATGAGTTGCACCAGTGTCACTACCATGTTCACATACCTTCCTGTGAATCTTTCAGCTCGCTGAACCTGGCTGCTGCGGTTCAGGTGCTGACTTATGAGCTGCGCATGATCTGGTTGCAGGCCAGCGAGCAACCGTTGTGCATGGAGGCGGTCGAGCGTACCGGACAGCTGGGCAGTGCTCCTGCCACGCATGATGCGATGGAATTGTTTTACGACCATTTGCAGCGTACCCTGATCGAAATCGAATTTCTTGACCCTGAGAAACCGCGTCACCTGATGACCCGCTTGCGACGGCTGTTTGGACGTAATCAATTAAGTAAGTCCGAGGTCAACATCTTGCGCGGTATTTTGACCGAAACACAAAAAGCTGCCCGTGGCGAGTTGCAGCAGCGAAGGAGTGAGCATGATCAGTCGCATGCGTGAAGACATCCAGAGTATTTTTCATCGGGATCCGGCGGCACGTAGCTGGATCGAGGTGCTAACGTGCTACCCGGGGCTGCATGCCATCTGGATGCATCGGGTAGCGCACTGGCTATGGCAGCGCAAATGGAAGCTGCTGGCGCGGCTGGTTTCACATCTTAGTCGCTGGCTGACCGGCATTGAAATCCACCCTGGAGCCAAAATTGGTCGGCGTTTTTTTATTGATCATGGCATGGGTGTGGTGATTGGCGAGACGGCTGAAATTGGTGACGATGTGACGCTTTATCATGGCGTGACGCTGGGGGGTACCACCTGGAACAAGGGCAAGCGTCATCCGACACTGGCAGATGGCGTGGTGGTTGGTGCCGGGGCCAAAGTACTGGGTCCATTTACTGTCGGTGTGGGTGCAAAAATCGGCTCGAATGCGGTGGTCACCAAAGAAGTGCCACCCGGAGCGACGGCGGTCGGCATCCCGGGGCGGATCATTGAAGCGAAAAAAGATCAGTCGCCAGACCAGGCTGCCTTTGATGCCTATGGCATCAGTGGTGGCGACATGCCCGATCCGGTTGCGCGCTCGATTGGTGCCATTCTGACGCACCTGAAAGCCATGGAAGACCGGATGGAAGGCATGTGTGGTGCGCTCAACGAGCTGGGTAGTGATTATTGCGCGCAGGATTTTCCCGAACTGCCGGAAAATGGTTTTTCAGCTCAGGACGAGGAAGCAGTTAGTCGGCAGGCGAAGGCAAGTCGTGAGTCCTGACTATAATGGCAGGGCTTGATTTTTGTACCGGGCACTCAATATCGTCTGTAGCGTAATACTTGACCAGGTTACTCGGGAATTGCATAATGCTGGTCAATTGATTCATGACCTATGGTGCGAGTGATGCGACTGACTACAAAAGGGCGCTATGCGGTGACCGCCATGCTGGACCTGGCGCTGAATGCGCGGGAGATACCGGTCTCGCTGGCTGACATCTCCGAACGGCAGGGAATATCGCTGTCTTATCTTGAACAGTTATTTGCCAAGCTGCGTCGTAACGAGCTGGTATCCAGTGTGCGTGGACCCGGTGGTGGTTATCAGCTGGCCCGTGCTGCTGCAGATATCCAGATTGTGCAGGTGATCGACGCAGTCGATGAATCTGTTGATGCGACACGCTGCAAAGGCAAGGGTAATTGTCAGGGCGGAGAAACCTGCCTGACCCACTATTTGTGGTGCGAACTGAGCGAGCAGATACACGGTTTTTTAAGTGGCATTACTCTGGGCAGTCTGGTGCAGCGGGCAGAAGTTCGAGATATCGCCCAGCGCCAGCAGTTAACCCCGCAAAGCTGAAGAATTATCAAGCGCGAAGCCTGCCAAGAGGCAACGCTGCCGGAGAAATTGAGGAGAAACACAATGAAGCTACCTGTTTATCTGGACTACTCGGCGACTACGCCGATTGACCCGCGCGTTGCGCAAAAAATGATTGACTGCCTGACCATTGAGGGCAATTTCGGTAATCCGGCCAGCCGTTCCCATGTATATGGCTGGCGTGCTGAAGAAGCAGTAGAAAACGCTCGCCAGCAAGTCGCTGACCTGATCAACGCAGATCCGCGTGAAATCGTCTGGACTTCCGGTGCAACCGAATCAGACAACCTGGCCATCAAAGGTGTAGCCCACTTTTACGGTACCAAAGGCAAGCATCTGATTACTTCCAAGATTGAGCACAAGGCAGTATTGGACACCATGCGTCAGCTGGAGCGTGAAGGCTTTGAAGTAACCTATCTGGACCCGAGCGAGGAAGGCATTATCAGCCCCGAACAGGTGAAAGAAGCGCTGCGCGAAGACACCATTCTGGTTTCCATCATGCACGTCAACAACGAAATTGGTACGGTCAATGACATTGCCGCGATCGGTGAGATCACTCGCGCCAACAAGGTGTTGTTCCACGTTGATGCTGCCCAGTCTGCCGGCAAGGCCGAGATTGATGTTGAAACCATGAAGGTTGACCTGATGTCTTTCTCGGGCCACAAGGCATATGGCCCCAAGGGTATCGGTGCCCTTTATGTGCGTCGCAAGCCGCGTGTCCGTCTGGAAGCGCAAATGCATGGTGGTGGTCATGAGCGTGGCATGCGCTCCGGTACCTTGGCGACTCACCAGATTGTCGGCATGGGCGAGGCGTTTGCCATTGCCAAGCAGGACATGGTCAAGGATCGCGAGCACGTTACCAAATTGAGCGAGCGTTTCTACAGCCAGTTGCAGGATATGGAAGAGGTTTATTTGAACGGCAGCAAAACCCAGCGCATGCCGCACTTCCTCAATCTGAGCTTCAACTTTGTCGAGGGCGAATCCCTGATGATGTCACTCAAGGATCTGGCTGTATCGTCCGGTTCTGCCTGTACGTCGGCCTCTCTGGAGCCTTCTTACGTGTTGCGCGCGCTGGGCCGCAATGACGAGCTGGCACACAGCTCCATCCGCTTTACCTTTGGCCGCTTCACCACTGAGGAAGAAGTGGATCACGCTGCTGCACAGGTACGTCAGGCAGTTGCCAAACTGCGCGAGCTGTCGCCCCTGTGGGATATGTACAAAGACGGTGTAGACCTGTCCAAAGTTGAGTGGCAAGCCCATTAATAGCGAGGATTAAGACCATGGCATATAGTGAAAAAGTAATCGACCATTATGAGAACCCCCGCAACGTGGGCAAGCTTGATGCTGATGCGCCCAACGTGGGTACCGGTATGGTGGGTGCGCCCGCCTGTGGTGACGTGATGCGTTTGCAAATCGAGGTGGATGACAGCGGCGTAATCAAGGACGCCAAGTTCAAAACCTACGGTTGTGGTTCAGCCATCGCGTCCAGCTCCCTTGCCACTGAGTGGATGAAGGGCAAGACGCTGGATGAGGCCGAGCAAATCAAGAACACAACCATAGCCGAAGAGCTGGCCCTGCCTCCTGTGAAAATTCACTGTTCGGTACTGGCCGAAGACGCCATCAAGGCGGCAGTGCGTGATTACAAAGAGAAGCAGGTCAAGCAGTAATTTTTACGAGGTGAGACATGTCAATTAGCTTGACAGAAGCCGCTGCCAACCATGTGCGTAGCTCGCTGGAAAAACGTGGCAAGGGTGAGGGTGTACGCCTTGGCCTGAAAACCACGGGCTGTTCCGGTCTGGGCTATGTGCTCGAGTACGCTGACGAAGTGCAGGAAGGTGATTGCGTCTTTGAAAGTCATGGCCTGAAGGTCATTGTTGACGAAGATAGCCTGGATTTCCTGGATGGCACCGAGCTGGACTTTGTGCGTGAAGGCATCAACGAAGGGTTCAAGTTCAACAACCCGAACGTGCGCGGCGAGTGCGGCTGTGGCGAGAGCTTCAGTGTCTGATGCGGCCCGTCTGGTGGGCAGTCACTTTGAATTGTTTGATCTGCCAGTAGCGTTTGTGCTGGATCAGGCAGAACTGAGCCAGCGCTACCGTGAAGCGGTCAAGGAAGTTCACCCTGACCGCTTTGCCGCAGCCGGCGAGCAGGAACAACTGCAGGCCGTGACGCGGGCGGCTGCCCTGAATGATGCGTATCAGGTGCTTAAATCCTCTACTAGGCGTGCGCTGTATCTGCTTAATCTGCAGTCTGAAATGGATGAAGAAGCGACGGTACAAGACCCGGAGTTCCTGTTTCAGCAGATGGAGTGGCGTGAAGAGCTCGAAGAGCTGGGAAATGCCGCAGATCTTGTTGCCATTGACAGCTTTAAACAGCGTTTGCGTAAGGCCCGGCAGCTTATAGATGACGAGTTTTCGCAGGTCTGGCAGGATTCTGGCCAGCGTACACAGGCCGAGAGGCTGGTGCGCCGCATGCAGTTTCTGGACAAAGTCCTGTACGAAGTGCGGCAGCTGGAAGAGCGGCTGGACGATTTTTAAACCGGCATCCTGACAGGATGCCCTGACGAAAAGAACATTATGGCCCTTGTACAGATTGTCGAGCCTGATACGCCAGCCAGTCCCGGACAACCACGCCTGGCTGTCGGTATTGATTTGGGGACGACAAATTCACTGGTAGCGACGATGCGCGATGGCGAGGTTGTACCATTGGCCGACGAGCGGGGCGGCTTTGCCCTGGCTTCGGCGGTGCGCTACCTGCAAGACAACACGATTAGTGTGGGACGCGATGCCCAGCAGTGTGCCAGTTGCGACCCGTTCAACTGTATTCTTTCGGTCAAGCGCCTGATCGGGCGTGGTGTCGAGGATGTGCAGCAGTTGGGTGAGCAGCTGCCCTACCGCTTTCAGGCGGGTGATTCGCAGATGCCGCTGATTGAAACTGTGCAGGGGGCAAAAAGCCCGGTCGAGGTTTCGGCGGAGATCCTCAAAGTATTGCGTCAGCGCGGTGAGCAGGCGCTGGACGGCGAGCTGTTTGGTGCCGTGATTACCGTGCCTGCTTACTTTGATGATGCACAGCGCCAGGCGACCAAGGATGCGGCCAAACTGGCTGGCATCAAGGTGTTGCGCTTGCTGAACGAGCCGACTGCAGCTGCGGTGGCTTATGGGCTGGATCGGCAGGCTGAAGGCGTCATCGTGGTTTATGATCTTGGCGGCGGAACATTTGATGTATCAGTGTTGCGTCTGAGTCAAGGCTTGTTTGAGGTGTTGGCTACGGGCGGCGACAGTGCGCTGGGCGGTGATGACTTCGACCATGCCGTTGCTGACTGGATTATTCGCCAGTCCGGTAGCGGCACTGATCTGGCTCCGGCTGAACAGCGCACCCTGATGCGTTTGGCGTGTGACCTGAAAGAAGAATTGAGCCAGGTTGATGCTGTGCCTGTCAGCTATGCAGGCTGGCAGGGTGAGTTGACCCGGGCAGCGTTTGAACAGCTGGTTGAACCCCTGGTGTCACGCAGTTTACGCGCTTGCCGCCGGGCAGTACGCGATGCCGGTATCGAAACAGATGAAATTACTGCCGTGATCATGGTGGGTGGCTCAACCCGCGTGCCTATGGTGCGCGAGCAGGTCGCACAACAGTTTAGGCAACAGCCACTGACGGATATTGATCCGGACAAAGTGGTCGCCATGGGGGCTGCCGTGCAGGCAGATATTCTGGCAGGCAACAAGGCAGCAGGTGCCGACTTGCTGTTGCTGGACGTTAATCCGCTGTCGCTTGGGCTGGAAACCATGGGCGAGCTGGTAGAAAAAATTATTCCACGCAATACCACCATTCCGGTGTCCCGCACCCAGGACTTTACCACTGCGCGTGATGGCCAGACGGCGATGGCGCTGCATGTGGTGCAGGGTGAGCGTGAGCTGGTCAGCGACTGTCGCTCGCTGGCACGTTTCGAGTTGCGCGGTATTCCGCCGATGGTCGCTGGCGCGGCCAAGATTCGAGTGACATTTCAGGTCGATGCTGACGGCTTGTTGAGCGTGAGCGCAAAAGAATCCCGTTCAGGTGTAGAGGCCCATGTCGAAGTCAAGCCTTCTTATGGGCTGAGTGACGAGGCGGTCAGCCGCATTCTGCAAGACTCGCTGGCCCACGTTGAGGATGACCGCAAGGCACGCGGGCTGCGTGAGCAACAGGTCAACGCGCAGCGGTTATTGGAAACGGTCAGGGTTGCACTGGAGAGTGATGGATATTTGTTGAGCGAAGCAGAGCGTCAGGAAGTAGACGCAGAGTTGCAGCGACTCGAAGAAATCAGTGTTGCGGATGATCAGGGCGCCATTGCCCGGCAGGTACAGAAGGTTAATCAGGCCACCCACGAATTTGCCTCAAGGCGTATGGATGCCACTGTCAAACAGGCATTTGCCGGTCGGCAGCTGGAAGAAATTTAGGAGTAAACCATGCCACAGATAGTATTTTTGCCGCACGCGGAGCTTTGTCCGGATGGTGCGGTGGTTGAAGCCCGTCAAGGGGAGAGCGTGCTTGATGCCGCCTTGCGTGCCGGTATCGAAATTGAGCATGCGTGTGAAATGTCCTGCGCTTGCACCACCTGTCATGTCATTGTGCGGGAAGGTTTTGATTCGATGGAAGAGTCTGATGAACTGGAAGATGACATGCTGGACAAGGCCTGGGGTCTGGAGCACGAGTCACGACTGTCCTGTCAGGCGATTGTGCAGGGTGCCGACCTGACTGTAGAAATCCCCAAGTACACCATTAATCAGGTGTCCGAGCGGCAATAAGGAGAGCGACATGAAGTGGATTGATGTGCTGGATATTGCGATTGAACTGAGCGAAAAGCACCCTGATATAGACCCACGCTATATCAATTTTGTCAATTTGCATCGTATGGTCACCGAGCTGGAAGGCTTTGATGATGACCCGCAACGCAGCGGTGAAAAGGTCCTTGAAGCCATTCAGGCCGCCTGGATTGAAGAACTCGACTGAACCTGTCAAGCCGGCAGTTGCCGGCTTTTTTATCTGCGAAGCTGGCATTTCAGGCGCTACGCTTTTGCCGGAAAAACCCGTATAATCCCCGTCCTTATGCCCTGTCGCAGGCCCGAGCTCTGTGGTTGGCGGCAATTCTTTGTTTTTGAATCACTTAACTGGAGTCTCCCATGGCTGTTCAGCGCACTTTTTCCATCATCAAACCAGATGCCGTTGCCAAAAACGTAATTGGCGAAATCACCACCCGTTTTGAAAAAGCCGGCCTGCGCGTTGTTGCTTCCAAAATGGTACAGCTGTCCGAGCGTGAAGCCGGCGGTTTCTACGCTGAGCACAAAGAGCGTCCTTTCTACGGCGACCTGGTCAGTTTCATGACTTCCGGTCCGGTCATCGTTCAGGTTCTGGAAGGCGAAGATGCCATTGCCAAAAACCGTGAACTGATGGGTGCAACCAATCCGAAAGAAGCCGCTGCTGGTACCATCCGTGCCGACTTCGCCGAGTCAATCGACGAGAACGCAGTACACGGTTCCGATTCCGAAGCCGCTGCTGCCCGCGAAATTGCTTTCTTCTTTGCCAGCACCGAGCTGTGCGACCGCATCCGCTAATCAAAGAAGAAACATTGCTGTACAGGTGAATTCATGACACAGGAACAAACCGACAAGGTTAATTTGCTGGGCTTGACCCTGGCACAAATGGAAGCGTTTTTTGAGCAGCTGGGAGAAAAACGCTTTCGTGCCGGCCAGGTCATGAAATGGATTCACCACTTCGGCGTGGACGACTTTGCCGACATGACCAATGTCGGCAAAGCGTTGCGTGCCAAGCTGGAAGCCGCTGCCTATATTCGCGGTCCGGAAGTGGTCAGCCAGGACATTTCCGCAGACGGCACCCGCAAATGGGTGATTCGTGTTGCCTCCGGCAGTTGTGTCGAAACCGTATATATTCCACAAAATGGTCGTGGCACCCTATGTGTGTCCTCGCAGGCCGGCTGTGCGCTGGACTGCAGCTTTTGTTCTACCGGCAAACAGGGCTTTAACAGTGACCTGAGCGCGGCAGAAATTATTGGTCAGGTGTGGGTGGCCAACAAGTCTTTTGGCACCATTCCCGCCAAAATGGACCGTGCCATCACCAACGTGGTGATGATGGGCATGGGTGAGCCCCTGCTTAATTTCGATAACGTGGTCGCAGCCATGCACATTATGCTGGATGATTTTGGCTATGGTATTTCCAAGCGCAAGGTGACCCTGTCGACAGCCGGTGTGGCTCCAATGGTCGATAAACTGGCTGAAGAAATTGATGTGGCTTTGGCACTTTCGTTGCATGCCCCTAATGATGCGTTACGTGACAAACTGGTACCGATCAACAAGAAGTATCCGCTGGCCGTTATTCTGGACTCGTGTAAACGCTACATCACGGGCCTGGGCGAGAAACGCCATCTGACAATTGAATATACCTTGCTGTCAGGCGTGAACGACTTGCCCGAGCATGCGACCCAGTTGGCGCAGCTGTTGCAAGACGTGCCGTGCAAGATTAACCTGATCCCGTTTAACCCTTTTCCGCATTCCGGTTACGAGCGGCCCAGCAATAACGCCATTCGCCGTTTCCAGGATGCTTTGCACCACGCCGGTTACAATGTAACGGTGCGCATGCCGCGTGGTGATGATATTGATGCAGCCTGTGGACAGCTGGTTGGGCAGGTTGCAGACCGCACCAGACGAAGTGAAAGGTATATTGCTGTGAGGCAAATTAATGCATAAAGGACTGGAACGCCGAATGCAGGCCGGCTTGTGGCGCACATTGCTTGTGGCATGTGTGTTTTCAGTGTTCACGGGTTGTGTGCAAACCGGTGATGTACAGCCGATGCGTACCAGCGAAGGACGCGAGCAAGCCAAGCAGGCTTATATCCGGTTGGGCAAAGGTTACTTGCAGGAAGGATTGACCGGGCAGGCTAAAGCACCGCTGCAAAATGCCTTGAAAATAGATCCGTCCGATGCCGAAGCGCATGAGGTGCTGGCACTGGTGTTTCAGCTGGAAATGGAACCGGAGCTGGCCGATAGTCATTTTCGCAAGGCTCTGGCCAGCGAGCGCTCGGCGCGCATCCTGAACAATTACGGCAGCTTTCTCTTTGAAGAAGGTGCCTACGAAAAAGCCATGGAAGTCTATCGGGAAGCCGCGAAAGACAATATGTACCTAAGTCGCTCGTGGGTATTTGAAAATATGGGGCTGACCGCGCTAAAAATGGAAGAACCCGGGCAGGCGGCACAATATTTCGAGCGGGCCCTGCGGCTGGATGCCAGTCAACGGCGCAGCCTGCTGGAAATGGGATTGCTGTCCTACGAAAATCGTGACTACCCGGCAGCTCGTCACTACTATGAAGCCTATATGCAGCAGGCGGGACATGACGCCCGTAGCTTGTTGCTGGGCGCCCGCATAGCCAATGTTTATCAGGACCGCAATGAAGCGGCCAGCCTTGGTTTACGACTAAAGCAGCTATATCCGGCAAGTCCAGAGTACAAGACCTATTTACTGGAGCAACGATGAGCGAGATAGAGGCAGTGGCCATAGAGGCCATAGAGGAAGCCAGTCTGCCCGGGGCAGCATTGCAGCAGGCTCGGAAAAACCTGGCATGGAGCGTGGAGGAAGTTGCAGCCAAACTGCATCTGACTCAGTCGGCGGTGACCAGCCTGGAGGCGGACCGCTACGAAGAACTGCCTGGAGTGACCTTTGTGCGCGGTTATATCCGTGCCTACGCCAAGCTTGTCGGACTGGACCAAGACGTTTTGGCCAAGCAGTATACCGAGAGGACAGTCAGCGAACCGGTACGGGCCTTGCCGGATCTGGGGCGGACAGTGGCACGCAGCCGTGGTCGTGGCCGCTTTGTCATGGCTGTGCTTTTGTTGATTGTTTTGGCGATTCTGGTGGTCGGTTACTTCTGGTGGCAGGACGAGCAAAACCGCAATGCGGGTGTGCGGGCCAATGAAGAAATTGCTTTCAGTCAGGTTGAAATTGAACGGGCTGATGGTACTTTGCACATCCAGAGTCTGGATGAACTGGATGCTTACACCGCTGATCTGGAAGTGGCAGAGATTTCACTGGATTCTTTGCAGCCGGCATTGGCTGATACAGCAGAACCGGCGATTGCCGAGGCGGGTGCAGACAGCCAGCCAACCGACACCGCCAAGGATACAGCTGCAAGCAGCGAACAAAACACAGGTGTTGCAGTGAGCGGTCAGCATCAGCTGGAACTGACCTTTACTGATGAGTGCTGGATCCGCATTACTGATAGCAGTGGGCAGGAATTGGCCAGCGGTTTGCATCAGCCGGGTGAGGTGCTGCGTTTGAGCGGCGATTCGCCGTTTGAACTGCACCTGGGTAATGCCGGTGGTGTCCAGTTGAACTTTAATGGTCAGCCTGTCGATTTTCATTCCAGTATTCGTGGCAATGTTGCCCGTATCAAACTCGGTTAATACAAGTGCATAACCCTTCCCCGATCAAGCGTCGTGTTTCCCGTAAAATTCATGTTGGTGCGGTAGCCGTTGGTGGTGATGCTCCCATCAGTGTGCAAAGCATGACGAATACCGAAACCTGTGATATCGCCGCAACCGTTGCGCAAATCCAGCGCCTGGAGCAGGCGGGGGCCGATATTGTGCGTGTATCAGTACCGAGCATGGAGGCTGCTGAGGCCTTTGGCCGGATCAAACAGCTGGTACAGGTGCCTCTGGTCGCCGATATTCATTTTGATTACAAGATTGCCCTGCGTGTTGCGGAGCTTGGTGTCGATTGCCTGCGTATCAATCCGGGCAATATTGGCAACCACGAAAGGGTTAAAGCGGTAGTCGACGCGGCACGGGATCGGGGTATACCGATTCGCATTGGTGTCAATGCCGGTTCACTGGAAAAGGACCTGCAAAAAAAATATGGTGAGCCGACTCCTGAGGCACTGGTCGAGTCAGCCCTGCGGCATGTCGAGCACCTTGATCGCCTTAACTTTCCTGACTTCAAGGTGAGTGTCAAAGCGTCCGATGTGTTTATGGCGGTGGAGGCTTATCGTCAGCTGGCCCGTCAGATTGAGCAGCCGCTGCACCTGGGGATTACCGAGGCCGGCGGATTGCGTTCTGGTACGGTGAAGTCGGCAGTCGGCCTGGGCATGCTGCTGGCGGAAGGCATTGGCGATACCATCCGTGTTTCTCTGGCGGCTGATCCGGTTGAAGAAATTAAAGTCGGTTTTGATATTCTCAAGTCATTGCGTTTGCGTACCCGTGGCATCAACTTTATTGCCTGTCCCAGTTGCTCAAGGCAGAACTTTGACGTGGTGAAAACCATGAACGAACTTGAAGAACGGCTGGAAGATGTGTTGGTGCCGCTGGATGTTGCGGTGATTGGTTGTGTGGTCAACGGACCAGGAGAGGCCAAAGAGGTTGATCTGGGCCTGACTGGTGGTTCTCCCAATTTGGTATATATCGACGGCACGCCTGCTACAAAGCTGGACAACACACAGCTGGTAGACGAACTGGAACGAATGATTCGTGAGCGTGCAGCCAGCAAGCTGGCGCAAGATGCGGCGGTTATCGCACGCAGTTAAACAGTAGCAAGGAATATTTGTGAGCAAGACCCTGCAAGCCATTCGTGGCATGAACGACACCCTGCCAGCGCACACTCCGCTCTGGCGCTATTTTGAACAACAGGTCGCGGATGTGTTGGGTGGCTACGGCTATCAGCAAATCCGTATGCCGATCGTCGAGTTTACCGAGCTGTTTCGTCGCTCAATTGGTGAAGTAACCGATATTGTCGAAAAAGAAATGTACACCTTTGC
>CAZBXG010000036.1:0-14826 GCA_964495925.1 uncultured Thiopseudomonas sp. | reverse complement strand
CCCCTTTTTCAAGGCGGAACTGTATACATGTTGGTATTGGGGCTGGAAACATCCTGCGATGAAACCGGCGTCGCACTCTATGACAGCGAGCTGGGTCTGCTGGCCGATGCGCTGTTCAGCCAGATTGATTTGCATCGCATCTATGGCGGCGTAGTGCCCGAGCTGGCCTCGCGAGACCATGTCAAGCGAATGCTGCCGCTGATTCGCCAGGTACTGGATGAGGCCGGTCGCACCATGCAGGATGTAGATGGCATTGCTTATACGTCAGGGCCGGGACTGGTAGGTGCGCTGCTGGTGGGTGCGTCCTGTGCCAGAGCCATGGCCTTTGCGCTGGATATTCCCGCTATTGGCGTGCACCACATGGAAGGCCACTTGCTGGCGCCCATGCTGGAAGAACAGCCGCCCGAATTTCCTTTTGTTGCTCTTCTGGTCTCCGGCGGTCATACCCAGCTGGTACGGGTGGACGGCATTGGTCGCTATGCGCTGCTTGGCGAGTCAATCGATGATGCTGCCGGTGAAGCCTTTGACAAAACCGCCAAGATGCTGGGCTTGCGTTATCCCGGCGGCCCGGAAATTGCCAGACTGGCCGAGCAGGGTATCGCCGGACGTTTCCGGTTGCCGCGGCCAATGACCGACCGGCCCGGGCTGGAGTTCAGCTTTAGCGGCCTGAAAACTTCGGTGCTGAACAGCTGGAACAAGTGCAAGGCAGCAGACGAGGCGGACGAGCAGGCCAAAGCTGATCTGGCGTACGCGTTTCAGGAAGCCGTAGTGGATACGTTAACCATCAAGTGCCAGCGTGCACTGGAGCAGGAAGGTTTGCAACGGTTGGTGATTGCTGGCGGTGTTAGCGCCAATGCGTCATTGCGCGAAAGGCTGGAACAGATGCTGGCCACGCTGGGTGGTGAGGTGTTTTATGCGCGCCCCCGTTTTTGTACCGACAATGGTGCAATGATTGCGTATGCCGGTTGCCAACGGCTGCTGGCAGGACAGCAGGAAGGGCCGGGGATCAGTGTGCGTGCACGCTGGCCGATGACAGAACTGGAGAGTGTGGACTAACTAAATTTTGCGCTCGGTACCGGCCCACAGATCTTTTAGATTACGGCGGTGGGTCCAGACCAGCAACAGGGTCAGCAGACTCATTGGCAACATGCTTTGCGGTTGTTGCCAGGCCAGCAAAGGCAGAGTGACCGGCAGGGCACTCAGTGAAGCCAGCGAGCTGGTACGGCTCAGATAAAACGCCAGCAGCCAGACCGACAGGGCCAGCAGCGCAGCAGGGGGATACAGGGCCAGTAGCATGCCGGCAGTAGTGGCTACACCCTTGCCCCCGCGAAAACGGTGATAAACAGGGTGCAGGTGACCAAAGACGGCAAAAAAGCCGACCCATGCTTGCAGTTGCAACGTCAGCCCCAGCCAGGTGGCACAGAGCACCGGCAACAGGCCTTTGCACAGGTCGCCCAGCAGGGTCAGGAATGCCAGCCGCTTGCCGTGCAAACGCAGCATGTTGGTTGCACCGGGGTTGCCGGAGCCGCCCAGACGCGGATCGGTTGTGCCATGGCGACGACTGAGCAGAATCGCAAACGATACCGAGCCGAGCAGGTAGGCAGCAACACAGAGCGCAATAAGCAACATAGGCAACAATCACTGAATTTGAACATGCAGGCTTCCGGCCAACTGGATAGCCTGCTCTATATACAGCGGATTCTAGCGGGAGAGGATACAGGTGGACAGTGTTTTTATCGAGCAGCTGGCGGTCGACACGGTAATAGGTGTGTATGACTGGGAGCGTACGATTACTCAGCGGCTGCTGCTTGATCTGTGTATGGCCTGGGACATTCGTCAGGCAGCGGCAGGTGATGAGCTGGAGCATACACTGGATTATGCTGCGGTCAGCGAGCATATTCTGGTGTTTGCCGCTGCGCAGAGCTTTGAGCTGGTAGAAACCTTTGCCGAGCGTCTGGCTGCCGAGCTGATGCAGGCGTTTGCCATTCCGTGGTTGCGCCTGAAAATCACCAAGCCGGGCGCAGTGCCGCAGGCGAGGGGGGTTGGTGTGGAGATTGAGCGCGGATGTCGCAAGTAGACGTATACCTTGGATTGGGCAGCAATATTGAGCGCGAGCGCCATATTTTGGCCGCACTGGATGCATTGGCGCAGGATTTCGGAACACTGGAATGCTCGCCGGTGTTCGAGAGCGAGCCGGTCGGCATTCGCAGCGACTGTTTTTATAACTTGGTTGTACATGTGCGTACAGCGCTGGGGCTGTCAGAGCTGATAGTTCGACTAAAAGCCATAGAAGCGCAGGAAGGGCGCTTGCAGGCAGGGCCACGCGAGTTGCCACTGGATATTGACGTGTTGCTGTATGGAGACCTGGTGGGTGAGTTTGCTGGCATCAGGCTGCCGCGCCCGCACATCATGGATAATGCTCATGTATTATGGCCGCTGTCGTTGCTTGCGCCGGATTTGCTGCACCCTGGCGGACAGAGCAGTTTTGCACAGTTGTGGACGGCACATAGTGCATCTTACCGGCTGTGGCCGGCGGCGTTGTGCTGGAACGGTCGGCCACTGACCCCGCTCTGGATGCTGGATCAGCCTGCGAACAAGCAGGGTGTATTGCAGCCAGTGTAAGGCAGGATGATAGAACAATAACAAACAAACCCTGACAGACAGGGTGATGTGGGAGAAAAGTCAATGTTGTTACGCGGTATGACCGTGCTGATCAGCTTTCAGCTACTGGGAACAGGACTGAATGCGCTGTTGTTGCCGAAGTTGCCGGGACCGATTATCGGCCTGGTTCTATTGTTCCTTTATTTACTGTTGACCCGCAGGGTCAGCGAGCCGCTGGAAGTGGCAGCAGGTGGCTTGTTGCGCTATTTGCCGGTGTTGCTATTGCCGCCTGCGGTGGGCGTGATGGTACATTTTGCTGATATTCGTGCAGATTTATGGGCAATTGCCGGTTCATTGGTCATTTCTCTGGTGGTGTCCTTGCTGTTTGCCGGCTGGCTGATGCAGGCGCTGATTAATCGTCAACAGCGACGCAAGGAGCAGCAGTCATGACACCGGACTGGAGTGCTGCGCTGACGGCGATCATTGAGCATCCGTTATTTTCTGTTGGCATTACGCTGGGTGTATTTCAGCTGGCGCAGTTGTTATACGAAAAAACCCGTCTGATGCTGTTTCAGCCGCTGCTATTGTCCACGCTGGTGCTGGTTGGGGTTTTGTTGCTGCTAGGCATTGATTATCAGGACTATCGCAGCGGCAGTTCGTTGCTGACTTTCTTGCTGGGGCCGGCGACCGTGGCGCTGGCAGTGCCGTTGTACCAGAACGTACGGCGCGTGCGCGCGATTTTGCTGCCGGTGCTGGTGACCTTGCTGGTGGGCGGCACACTGGCCACCATTCTCGGTGTTGGCCTGGCCTGGTTGCTGGGAGCCGAGCATATGGTGATGATGGCGCTGGCTCCCAAGTCGGTAACCACGCCGATTGCCATGCTGGTGGCGGAAGAAATTGGTGGTTCGGCTTCGCTGGCCGCAGTGTTTGTCATGCTGACCGGCATGCTTGGGGCGATGTTTGGCGTTGAATTGTTACGCCTGTTTCGCATTACGCATCCGGCCGCGACAGGGCTGGCGCTGGGCATGGTCGCGCATGCAATTGGCACCGCGCGGGCGCTGCAGGAAAGCGAAGAAGCTGGTGCATTTTCTGCGTTGGGCATGAGTATTATGGGTGTGTTGACCGCAGTTGCCTTGCCGTTGGCAGTGGCTGTGATCAGTTAAGTGCTCCGGCAGGATCACAAGAAAGTTTTAGATAAAAGTTTGGGATTTGGAGTCAGTATGCAAAGTTTTCCACCGTTTGATCACGCTGCTGTGCTGGTAGTGGGTGATGTCATGCTGGACCGTTACTGGCATGGCAGTACTTCACGGATTTCGCCAGAAGCACCGGTACCGGTGGTCAGGGTGACCCGTACCGAAGATCGTCCCGGTGGTGCAGCCAACGTTGCGTTGAACATTGCAGCTTTGGGCGCATCAGCGTTGCTGGTTGGCGTGACCGGGCAGGACGAGGCTGCCGCCGCACTGGCGGAGCAGCTGCATTCGGTCGGCGTGCAAACCGATTTTCAACAGCTGGCCGGTCAGCCAACCATCGTCAAGCTGCGTGCCATGAGTCGTCAACAGCAGCTACTGCGGATGGACTTTGAAGAACGGTTTGATGTGGATGCAGCGGCGCTGTTGCAACAAGTTAAAGAACGACTGGATAAGGTCAAGGTATTGGTGCTGTCGGACTACGGCAAGGGCAGTTTGGTCAATCATCAGAAGTTGATTCAGGCGGCGCGTGCCAAAGGGGTTGCTGTACTGGCCGATCCTAAAGGAACTGATTTTTCCATTTATCGTGGTGCGACCCTGCTGACGCCTAATCAGGCCGAGTTTGAAGCGGTTGCTGGCGTCTGTATTGATGAGCAACAGCTGCTGGAACGGGGTACCGCGATGTTGCAGCAGCTGGATCTGGAAGCCTTGCTGGTAACCCGTGGCGAACAGGGCATGACATTGATCCGCAAGGACCAGCCTGCATTGCATCTACCGGCACAGGCGCGTGAAGTATTTGATGTGACTGGTGCCGGTGATACGGTTATTTCTACGCTCGCTACAGCACTGGCTGCCGGTGAAGAGCTGCCCGAGGCAATGCATCTGGCCAATGTCGCAGCGGGCATTGTGGTTGGCAAGCTGGGTACGGCCACTATCAGTGCTCCTGAGTTACGTCGTGCGGTGCAGGGCGAATTGCGTCATGGGCGTGGCATGCTGGGCTTGCAGCAACTCAAAGCTGCCGTGGCTGATGCCAAGGCGCGTGGCGAGCGGGTGGTATTTACCAATGGCTGTTTTGATATTTTGCATGCCGGCCATGTGCATTATCTGGAGCAGGCTCGTGAATTGGGCGACCGCCTGATTGTTGCCGTCAATGATGATGCTTCAGTTACAGCGCTGAAAGGGCCGGGTCGGCCGATCAACTCGGTTGACCGGCGTATGGCGGTGTTGGCGGGGCTGGGTGCAGTAGACTGGGTCACCAGCTTTGCTGATGACACCCCGATTGCCTTGCTGGAATTGCTACAACCGGACGTACTGGTCAAGGGCGGCGACTACGGCGTGGACGGTGTGGTGGGTGCTGATATTGTGCGTGCTTATGGTGGTGAAGTACGGGTGTTGGGACTGGTGGAAAATAGCTCAACCACTGCCATTGTCGAAAAAATTCGCGCCGAGGAATAAGTGGACGGGGTCGCTGTTAAGCGAATGTATTGCTGTATAGATATGAGTAGAGGCGCTTGCCTAAAATCACGCCATGAATAGAACCCTGTACAGTCTGTTGTTTTATCTGGCCTTGCCGCTGATTGGGTTACGACTGTGGTGGCGTGGACGCAAGGCTCCCGCCTATCGCGAACGGATTGGCGAGCGGTTTGCTGTTGGCCTGCCCCGGTTCAGGCAGGGTGGCATCTGGCTGCATGCGGTATCGGTCGGCGAAAGCATTGCTGCCGCACCGGTGGTACGAGCCTTGCAGGAACGCTACCCCGACCTGCCGATTACCGTAACCTGCATGACGCCAACAGGGTCAGAGCGCATTTGCGCGATGTTTGGCGATAGTGTCCAGCATTGTTACTTGCCTTATGACTTGCCGTGTCGTGCGCGTAAATTTCTGCAGTTGTTGCAACCCAAGCTGGCCATTGTCATGGAGACCGAGCTGTGGCCCAACCATATCGACCAGTGTGCTCGTAGGGGTATTCCGGTGGTGCTGGCTAACGCGCGCCTGTCGGAGCGTTCGGCACGTGGTTATGGCCGCTTCCCAAAACTGAGCGCACCGATGCTGGCGCAGCTGGATGGCATTGCGGTGCAAACACAGGTGGAGGCAGAGCGTTTTTTAACACTGGGTGCCAGACCGGAAGCGGTACAGGTAACCGGCTCGATCAAGTTTGATCTCAAGGTTGGGCCGCAACTGCTGGAGCAGGCGGTGCAGCTCAGGCAAAGCTGGAGCAATCCGCAGCGTCCGGTCTGGGTTGCTGCCAGCACCCATGATGGAGAGGACTTGCCAGTCGTACAGGCCCACCGGGAATTGTTGGCCGATCATCCCGAAGCGCTATTGATTCTGGTACCGCGTCACCCGGAGCGCTTTGTTGCGGTTAAACAGTTGTGTGAGCAGCAGGGAATGAGCTTGGTGCAGCGTTCGACCGGAGCAAGGATAGAAGCTCGGCATCAGGTATTGCTGGGCGATACCATGGGGGAAATGCTCCAGCTGCTGGCATTGTCTGATGTGGCCTTTGTTGGTGGCAGTCTGGTGCCACATGGCGGGCATAACGTGCTGGAGCCTGCTGCGTTGGGCAAGCCGGTATTGTCAGGACCACATGTGTTCAACTTCCTCGATATTGTAGGCCAGATGCGCGATGCCAGTGCGTTGCGTGAGGTACGGGACGCTGACGAGCTGGCGGCAGCTGTTGCCAAACTCTGGTCTGACCCGAGTGATTATCAGGCAATGCAGGCTGCCGGACAGCAGGTGCTCAAGGCGAATCAGGGCGCACTTGAGCGGTTGCTCCAGGTGATTGACGGGGTAATATGACTGCCAACCCGTCGCTTCCCTGATCCGGGCGCTACAATGTAACGTCCAGACTCAGTAGAGCCGGTCGCGAATAAGTTCGCCCAAACAGAAAAAGTGACGCTCACCACGCGGTAGCATCTCGCCGCAGGCGGGACAAAACCCTTCCACCCGCACAAGGCAAGTCCGGGCCGGGGTGGATCGTAGTCAGGCCTCAGCGGTTCGTGGCAGCTTGCTGACACGGGCCAAGCGTAGCCTGACGAAGTATCTGCCACGGCCCAGCCACCGTAGTATAAAACCTGCCCCCGCTTCAGCCGCCACAGTGCAAAAAAACACTCCCAATCTTCGCCTGTGCTATATTTACCCGCATGTACGACAAGACAATTCCGGCCAGCCCCAGGAGAGCATTCATGAGCAACGACCGCGTCATTATCTTCGATACCACCTTGCGTGACGGCGAGCAAAGCCCCGGCGCATCCATGACCAAAGAAGAAAAACTGCGTATCGCCAAAGCACTGGAGCGCATGAAAGTGGATGTGATTGAGGCCGGCTTTGCCATTGCCAGTCCTGGTGATTTTGAATCGGTCAAAGCCATTGCCGATACAGTCAAAGACAGCACCATTTGTAGCCTGTCACGGGCGCTGGACGCCGATATTGAACGCGCTGCCGAAGCGCTGGCCGGTGCCAATTCGGGCCGGATTCATACTTTTATTGCTACCAGCCCGATCCATATGGAATACAAGCTGCGCATGCAGCCTGACCAGGTGGTTGAGCAAGCCGTGCGCGCGGTGAAAAAAGCCCGCAACCTTTGTGCTGATGTCGAGTTTTCCTGTGAAGATGCGGGCCGTTCCGAACTGGATTTCCTGTGCCGCATTGTTGAAGCAGCGATTGATGCCGGTGCGCGCACCATCAACATTCCGGACACCGTTGGCTATGCCATTCCGCACCAGTATGCCGAGTTGATTCGCCAGCTGATTGAGCGTGTTCCCAACTCTGATAAAGCCATTTTCTCAGTACACTGTCATAACGACCTGGGACTGGCCGTGGCCAACTCGCTGGCAGCTGTTGTGGCCGGAGCACGTCAGGTCGAGTGCACCATTAACGGCTTGGGTGAGCGTGCCGGTAACGCGGCACTGGAAGAGGTCGTCATGGCGATCAAGACCCGTGAAGACCTGCTGGGCCTGTATACCAACATCGACAGCACGCAAATCCTCAGTACCTCGCGCATGGTGTCCGGCATTACCGGTTTTCCGGTGCAGCCGAACAAGGCTATTGTGGGTGCGAATGCCTTTGCTCACGAATCGGGCATTCACCAGGATGGTGTACTGAAACACCGTGAAACCTACGAGATCATGTCTGCTGAATCGGTCGGCTGGAATGCCAACAAAATGGTGCTGGGCAAGCACTCTGGCCGTAATGCTTTCCGCAGCCGCTTGCAGGAACTGGGCATCGAGCTGGGCAGTGAAACCGAGCTGAACGCTGCGTTTGCCCGTTTCAAGGAACTGGCCGACAAGAAACACGAAATTTTTGACGAAGACCTTCAGGCATTGGTGACCGACACTCAGAATGAGGAAGTGACCGAGCATTACAAACTGGTCAGTTTGGAAGTGGCGAGCAAAACCGGCGAAGTACCGCAGGCCGAGCTGGTATTGCTGATGGACGGCAAGGAAGTACGAGCCAGCGAGCAGGGTTCAGGCCCGGTTGATGCGGCTTTTAAAGCGATTGAGTCAGTAGCGCAATCCGGTGCGACTTTGCAGTTGTATTCGGTCAACGCAATCACTCAGGGCACCGACTCGCAGGGTGAGGTCACTGTGCGCCTAGAGCGTGGTGGTCGTATCGTCAACGGCAATGGTGCGGATACCGATATCGTGGTTGCTTCGGTCAAGGCTTACCTGCATGCGCTGAACCTGATGCAGTCCGGCGTGGCGCGTGCACACCCGCAAGCAGTGGGCGGTATCTAAACCGTGGAACAAGCTGTGCTGGAGCAGGAAGTACGCCGTCAGGCAATGTTGCAGGTGATGGGGCTGGAGGTCTGGCTGCCGCGCCAGCCTTTGCCACATGCCCGGATGCCCCGTCCGCAGCTACTACACTGGCAGTCCCCGAGCGAGACGACCAGCACACCGTTAATTGCGGCTCCTGCTCAGGTTGCAGCTGCTGCAGAAGCGGTGATTTCTGCCACACCGGCTGCCGCTGTGTCGAGCAGCGCCAGGGCGCAGGCTTCATTGCAGCAAGTACGCCAGTCACTGGAGAGTGGCCAGCAGTCGTCTCGTCGGTTGCCAGAGTCGATGGTCAATACCGAAACAGACGAAGCCGTGCCGGAATTGACTGCGGTTGCGCCGGTGGAAATTCCCCGTTTCAGTTTGCAATTGCTGCGTAGCGGGCCTTGCCTGCTGTTGGCTGACTTGCCGCTGGGTGAAGCCTTCCAGTCCAGTGACCCTGATTTTCAGTTGCTCAAGGATCTGGTGCGGGCAGCCGGACTGCCACAGCAGTTGCAGTCGTTACGGCAGGGCGAACCGATTCGCTGGCCACTGCTGAAAGCAGGTGAGTTGGCCGGTACACAAGATGCGGCAGCCGCACGGGCCTGTGTGCGGGACTTGCTTGAGTTTGAGTGCAGCCATGCGTCGGTCAGTTTTGTCTGGCTGTTGGGGCCGCGCGCTATAGCCTTTGCCAATGTTGACGACAATACCGACGCAGACCTGTTTTCCGTAACCGCTTTTCAGGGCGGTGTCCGCCTCTGGAACCTGCCTTCACTGGAGCAGCTGATGAGCCAGCAGCAGCTTAAACCCGAGTTGTGGCAACACATGCAAAAACTGATGGCGCACTGGAGTCAGCAACATGCCTGATGCCCTGACTGTCAGGGCAATGACTGCCGCTGATCTGGATGCTGTTGTTGCCATTGAGCACAAGGCGTTTAGCCATCCCTGGTCGCGCAAGCTGTACGAGGATGCACTTGGCAGCTATGAGTGCCATGTACTGGAACAAAACGGCCAGCATCTGGGACATGTGGTGATGCAGTACATTGTCGATGAGGCTCACCTGCTCAATATTGTGATTGCGGTTGACCAGCAGGGTCGCGGGCTGGGCAGTTACTTGCTGGAACAGGTGCTGCAACAGGCGCGAGAGCGTGATTGCAGCAGCTGTTTTCTAGAGGTGCGGGAGTCAAATACAGCCGCATATGGGTTGTATGAGCGTCATGGTTTCAATGAAATTGACCGGCGGCGCAACTACTATCCGACTGCTGAAGGACACGAAGATGCTCTGGTGATGGTCTGTACCTTGACGAGCGACTGGCCGTCAGAATTATTGTGACCTGCCTTCCGCTGGTATGGTCAAAAACATGTATTGCAACTGATCAGAACTGAGAAACCAATGCCAGAATTACATCAATTATTTGAAAACAACCAACGCTGGGCCGAGGCCATCAAGGAAGAGGACCCAGAGTTTTTTGAGAAGCTGGCCAAACAGCAGGAACCCGAATATCTATGGATAGGCTGTTCCGATGCTCGGGTGCCGGCCAACGAAATTGTCGGCATGTTGCCAGGAGACCTGTTTGTGCACCGTAACGTGGGCAACGTGGTGCTGCATACCGACCTGAACTGTCTGTCATCAATCCAGTATGCAGTCGATGTGCTCAAAGTGAAGCATATTCTGGTGACTGGTCACTATGGCTGTGGTGGTGTCAAAGCGGCTATGAGTGATAAGCAGGTGGGGATTACCGATGCTTGGATACGAACGATCCGCGACCTGTACTTTACGCACTTTGATGAGCTGGCTGCGTTGCCAACTCTGGAGGAGCGGGTTGATCGCCTGTGTGAGCTGAACGTAATCGAACAGGTGGGGAATGTAAGTCATACAGCGATTGTGCAAAATGCCTGGCATCGCGGACAGAAGCTGTCCGTTTATGGCTGCATCTACGGCATTAAAGATGGCTTGTGGAAAAATCTGGATGTCACCATCAAGGGAATTGAGCAGGTACCGCCGCAGTATCGTTTACAGCCACTGGCATCACGTTAAGGTTCGAGTGACTGTCAAGGCGCACTGTTAAAACAAACCCCGGCCAGTGCCGGGGTTTGTTGTGTTACGGGTAAGCGAAGCGCGCTTAATCTTTGTCGCTGGCGATCATGTCGGCGATTTTCTTCTGCCAGACTTGCGGGCCAGTGATGTGGACCGATTCACCTTTGGTATCGACGGCAACGGTGACGGGCATGTCTTTCACATCAAACTCGTAGATGGCTTCCATGCCCAGTTCGGGAAAGGCTACCGTACGGGACTTCTTGATAGCTTGGGACACCAGATAAGCAGCTCCACCCACAGCCATTAGGTAGACAGCCTTGTTATCCTTGATTGCCTCAATGGCGATTGGGCCGCGCTCGGACTTACCAATCATGCCCAGCAGGCCAGTGCTTTCCAGTACCTGACGGGTAAATTTGTCCATGCGGGTTGCAGTGGTCGGGCCGGCAGGTCCAACAACTTCATTGCCCACCGGATCAACCGGGCCGACGTAATAAATAAAGCGGCCTTTCAGGTCAAATGGCAGTTCTTCACCCTTGTTCAGCATGTCGGTCATCCGCTTGTGTGCGGCATCACGGCCGGTCAGCATTTTGCCGTTCAGCAGCAGGGTTTCGCCTGGTTTCCAGCTGAGTACGTCCTCTGGCGTGATGGTGTCGAGGTCGACACGACGGGCGGATGGACCTGCTTCCCAGACGATATCGGGGTAGGCATCCAAGTTGGGCTGGTCCAGTACGGCCGGGCCGGAACCGTCTAGCACAAAGTGGGCGTGACGGGTGGCAGCACAGTTAGGAATGATGCACACCGGCAGCGAAGCCGCGTGGGTTGGGTAGTCTTTGATTTTGATGTCGAGCACGGTAGTCAGGCCACCGAGGCCCTGGGCACCGATGCCCAGCTGGTTGACCTTGTCGAAGATTTCCAAGCGCAGCTCTTCGACCCGGTTTTGTGGGCCACGGGCGCGTAGCTCGTGAATGTCGATGGACTCCATCAGCGACTCTTTGGCCAGTACTGCAGCTTTTTCTGCAGTGCCGCCAATGCCAATACCGAGCATACCGGGTGGACACCAGCCCGCACCCATCTGCGGGACCACGCTGAGTACCCAGTCGACAATGGAGTCGGACGGGTTGAGCATCGCCATCATGGCTTTGTTTTCAGAGCCGCCACCTTTGGCGGCCACTTCGATTTCCAGCTTGTTGCCGGGTACGACACTGTAGTGGATGACCGCAGGCGTGTTGTCTTTGGTATTTTTGCGGGCACCGGCAGGATCGGCCAGTACGGAGGCGCGCAGTTTGTTGTCAGGGTGCAGGTAAGCACGACGCACGCCCTCGTTGATCATGTCATCAAGGCCCATGGTGGCGCCATCCCACTGGATGTCCATGCCGACTCGAGCGAAGACGGTGACGATACCGGTATCCTGGCACAGCGGGCGGTGGCCAGTGGCACTCATGCGTGAGTTGATTAGAATCTGCGCCATGGCGTCTTTGGCCGCCGGGGACTCTTCCTTTTCGTAGGCTTCATGCATGGCCTGGATGAAGTCCAGCGGGTGATAGTAGGAAATATATTGCAGGGCGTCGGCAACGCTCTGAATCACATCGTCTTGCTTGATTACAGCCATGAAGTGCTCCTCGGCTTGGACATGAAAACGGATGCCGGATGACTGTCACTGCTGTCAGGGCGTGCTGTTGCCCGCTATGACGTCTGTGCAGACATGGTCCGATGCACCCAGAAAGTGGGCGGTATTATAGCGGCAAACAATGGGTCGCGCATTGCGGCTAACGGGGAACACGCGGCAGATACCTGATTGTGGTCAGGTATCTGCGTTTGCCTGGTACGACTGCTGCCGTGCAGTCAGCTGGTGCGGATAGAACCTGCCTGCAAATGGGCCAGTTGCTGATCTTTCTGCTGCCACAGCTCATTGGTCCATTGCTGGAAAGCAGTGCGATAAGCTTCATCGTTACTGTAATCGTTGCCGACAAACTCGCGCGGGATCGGCACGATTTCTATATGCATGACAATCTTTTTGACTTTGCCACACATCAGGCTCCACAGGGTGGGAATGCCTTGCGGATATAACAGGGTGACGTTGACCAGTTGCTCCAGCTGTTCGCCCATGGCATCCAGCACATAGGCGATGCCACCCGCCTTGGGCTTGAGCAGGTAACGGTGGGGCGACTGCTGGGCATCATGCTTGGTCTGTGTGAAACGGGTGCCTTCGAGAAAGTTGAATACCGCGACCGGGTTGGTTTTGTAGCGTTCACAGGCTTTGCGGGTGGTGGCCAGATCCTGACCGCGTTTTTCTGGGTGCTTTTCCAGATACTGGCTGCTGTAGCGCTTCATAAATGGAAACTCCAGCGCCCACCAGCATAGGCCTATAACAGGGACCCAGATCAGCTCTTGCTTGAGAAAAAACTTCAGCAATGGCAGGCGATTATTGAGCTGATATTGCAGCACCAAAATGTCCACCCAGCTTTGGTGGTTGCTGGTGACCAGCCAAGAGTGGCTTTTGTCCAGCGGCTCCAACCCCTGCACGTCCCATTCGATAGTCTGCGCAAGGTCGATCCAGAACGAGTTGATGCTGATCCAGCTTTCGGCGATCCAGTGCATGCCGTAACGCAGTGCCCGCTGGGCCGGGGTGAAGGGCAGTACAAACTTGAGCAGCGCCAGAGTGAAGAGCGGCCAGCACCAGAATAATGTGTTGAGGGTAAGAATCAGTGCAGAAACAATACCGCGTAACGGTGCGGGTAAAAACTTGAGCATGCAGGTTTTCCACAGTAAACAGAGGAGCAATGGTTAGTCTTTTGGCACAAAAGTGCAAGCTCTATGCCGGTTGATAATGATACCGGACAGGCTGATTTTTATTGGGCAAGCACAAAAAAGCCGGTGACTGTTTGGTCACCGGCTTGGCGGTTGAGCGTTAGCGCATCTGGAACAGTTCGTGATGGAAGTTATCCGGTTGCATGCCCAGTTGTTGCATGCCCTGTTTCAATTTGTCGGAGAAGGCGCTGGGCCCGCAGAACCAGACTTTGGTGTCTTTGGTCGCTCCCTCAAACAGTCGCTCGGGAGTCAGGTAACCGTCGCGCTGGCTCAGGTGTATGTGCAGCTCAATGCTGGGCAGTTTCGCGCACAGTTGTTGCAGGCGCTCGGCGAATACAGCTTCGTGCTCATTATTGACGCAGTAATACAGGCTGGCTTGTGGTGCGGCTTGCGGATCATTCTGCAAACCTTCCAGCCAGGCAATAAAGGGAGTGGCACCAATACCGGCAGCAACCCAGATTTGTCTGCTGTTGTTCTGCGCTTCAGGCAGGTTGAAGTAACCGTAAGGACCTTCAACAGTTACCGGCTGGCCAATTTCTATGTTTTGGCCCAGTTTACGGGTGTAGTCGCCTAACGCCTTGATGGCAAAGCGGATCTGGCCATCGCCCTGGTCTGCACTGGCAATGGTGAATGGGTGCGGGCCTTCCAGACGATTGAAGGTGATAAAGGCAAACTGGCCGGGTGTGTGTTGCCACTGTTTGTCCAGTTGGCATACCACTTCAAACGTATCGCTGTTTAGTTCACGTACGGCCAATACGGCACCTTTATGACTGTTGCGCTGCCCAATGCGGCCGCTTAGTGACAGAATCGCGCAGTAGGTGCCGAGGATGGATGCTGCACCAATCAGCAGGCCGGAAGGTTGTAGCCACCATTCTGCCGGAGCCAGCACGATGCCGTGATATACCGCAATCAGATAGAACACGGCCAGAGCTTTGTGGACATAACGCCAGATGTGGTAGGGGAAGCGTTGCCACAGGGCAACGGCAATCATGATGGCGAAAATCCATACCGACCACTCGCCAAGGTCTTTGGCTGAGCTGCGAAAGATCTCCAGAAAGGTTTTGGTGCGCTCACCCTTGGCTGCCTCTGCAAATACCAGCAGCATCGGACCCTTGGCCAGCTTGAGTCCGTAGTGGGCCACGGCCAGGCCTACGGCGGTGATGCCGGCCCATTTATGCAGGCGATACATTTTGTCCAGTCCGGCCAGGGGCTTTTCCAGCCAGCGTGGACGGATCGCCAACAGCATCACCAGCGTCATCAGTAAAAAAGATGCCAAACCGGTCCAGTAAATCAGCTGTTTACGCCAAACCCAGATATCCCATTCAGGCACAAGGGCGATTACGGGCAGTAACCAGGCTAGGAGTGAAAGGGCGAGCAGCCCGTAAATTGTCTTTTTCATGGAACACCTCCAGGGTTGTGGTGCCATGATAAGCAAGCTTCCTTAAA
>CAZBXG010000035.1:7725-14861 GCA_964495925.1 uncultured Thiopseudomonas sp. | reverse complement strand
TTAATGCGGCCAGGAACATTCTCGCGCTTGGACATGAGCGTCTAGCAGTAGGAATTCCCGTCCTTTAGGTCGGGGAGGATGTCAAAGTTTCGGAGCGATGTGATGGTCCGGGGACTGTGAGGTTCACACCAGTCCAGGTCAGAAATGTTCTGCCAACCCACCTGAACAAAATTTGTCTGCCAACTGAACCGCTTTCAAGTGCCAGACGGGTCGAAATCGGGTAGAATCCTGTCCCTTGTCATTGCGTTGGCACATGAGGTGCCGTGCACAGCCTTGTCATCCTTAGAGGACCGCCATGTTTAGTCGTAAAGTGACCATTGCCCAGTTTGACCCCGAGCTTTTTGATGTGATGGAAAAAGAAGCCCAGCGTCAGGAAGAACACATTGAGCTGATTGCTTCAGAAAACTACACCAGCCCGGCGGTAATGGAAGCCCAGGGTTCTGTGCTGACCAACAAATACGCTGAAGGCTATCCCGGCAAGCGTTACTATGGCGGTTGTGAGTACGTTGACGTGGTCGAGCAACTGGCCATCGACCGTGCCAAAGAACTGTTCGGCGCAGACTATGCCAACGTGCAGCCGCACGCGGGTTCACAAGCCAACTCTGCTGTTTATCTTGCGCTGCTGGAAGCAGGCGACACCATTCTGGGTATGAGCCTGGCGCACGGTGGCCACCTGACCCACGGTGCCAGTGTCAGCTCCTCCGGCAAGCTGTACAACGCCGTACAGTACGGCATCAACGAACAAGGCCTGATCGACTATGATGAAGTCGAGCGTCTGGCGGTTGAGCACAAGCCAAAAATGATTGTTGCCGGTTTTTCCGCTTATTCTCAGGTGCTGGATTTCCCGCGCTTCCGCGAGATCGCTGACAAAGTGGGTGCCTACCTGTTTGTCGATATGGCCCATGTGGCCGGTCTGGTTGCAGCTGGCATCTACCCGAACCCGGTTCCATACGCTGATGTGGTCACTACCACTACGCACAAAACCCTGCGTGGTCCACGTGGCGGCCTGATTCTGGCGCGTGCCAACGAAGAAATCGAGAAAAAGCTCAACTCGGCCGTATTCCCAGGTGCCCAGGGTGGCCCGCTGGAGCACGTGATTGCCGGTAAGGCGATCTGCTTCAAGGAAGCACTGCTGCCTGAGTTCAAAACCTACCAAGAGCAAGTGCTGAAAAACGCACAGGCCATGGTGCAGGTATTTCTGGAGCGCGGTTACGATGTCGTTTCCGGCAGCACCTACAACCACCTGTTCCTGGTATCGCTGATCAAGCAGGAAATCACCGGTAAAGATGCTGACGCTGCGCTGGGTCGTGCGTTCATCACCGTCAACAAAAACTCTGTACCGAATGATCCGCGTTCACCGTTTGTCACTTCCGGTATCCGTTTGGGTACGCCTGCCGTGACCACTCGCGGTTTCAAAGAAGCCGAGTGCCGTGATCTGGCTGGCTGGATTTGCGACATTCTGGACAACCTGGGTGACGAGTCCATCGAAGCCGCAGTGCGCGAAAAAGTCAAAGCTGTTTGCGCCAAGTTCCCGGTCTACGTTGACTGATAACTGCTTGCGTAACTAAAGAAAACCCGACATTGATTGTCGGGTTTTCTGTTTTAAGGCGCAGCCAAGGCAGTCTGTAGTGTTTTACAACTGCCTGCGCAGCAGCTACTGGCGATAAAAAGCTGTCAGTGCCCGGATCAGATATTCCATATCCCGGCTGCCAGCCAGTTCGCGTATGGAGTGCATGGCAAAGGTTGGTACACCAATGTCGATGGTGGGCACGCCCAGCCGACTGGCGGTGATGGGGCCGATGGTGGAGCCACAGCCCATGTCGCTACGGGTGACAAAGCTTTGCACGGGCACATTGATGCTTTCGCACAGGTGGCGGAACATGGCCGAAGTTTCGCTGTTGGTGGCGTAACGCTGATTGCTGTTGATCTTGATCACCGGCCCCTGATTGAGCAGCGGGCCATGATTGCTGTCGTGCTTGTCGGCATAGTTGGGGTGAATGCCGTGAGCGTTGTCAGCAGAAATCAGCAAAGAGCGCTGAATGGCGCGAGCCAGGCTTTCTTCATCGGTAAACAATCGGCGTAATACTTGCTCTAGGAATGGGCCGTCAGCACCACAGGCCGAGGCCGAGCCGACTTCTTCGTGATCGGTGCAAACCAGCACGCAGGTTTGGCTGCCGCTGGCATTGATCAGGGCTTGCAAGCCAGCATAGCAGGACAGCAGGTTGTCCAGTCGGGCGGCAGCGATAAATTCTTGTTCCAGGCCGATTTGTGCGGGGCGCTGGGTGTCATAAAAGCTCAGTTCATAATCCAGTACGCGGGCATTGTTGGTCCCGTGTTCGCGCTGCAGCTGCACGGAAAGCAGAGCACGAAAATCTTTGCTTTCGCCTTGTGCCAGCTGGGTCAGGATGGGAGGCAATTCAGTTTGTTTGTTGATTTCCCAGCCGCTGTTGGCATCGCGGTTGAGGTGAATCGCCAGGCTGGGAATCACAGCAATTGGAGTTTTAAAATCAATCAGGCTGCTGGTCACCTGGCCGTCCAGCTCATAGCTGACACGGCCTGCCAGTGACAGGTCGCGGTCAAACCAGGGTGATAGTAATACACCGCCGTAAGTTTCTACCCCCAGTTGCCAGTAGCCTTGGCTATTCACTTCCGGGTTGGGTTTGACCTTCAGGCAAGGACTGTCGGTGTGAGCGCCAACCAGGCGCAGCCCCTGTTCGGCGGACTGCTCAGCGCCAAGCTGAAAAGCAATCAGGGAGGAGTCGTTACGGGTGACAAAATACTTGCCGTTTGACTCCAGCTGCCAGCTGTCACGCTCGTCCAGACGGGTAAATCCGGCATGTTGCAGGGCGCTGACCAGGCTGGCGGTCGCATGAAAGGGAGTGGGCGAGGCGGTGATAAAATCCGCCAGTCCGTTAAACGAAGGGTGTGCAGACATGCGTGTTTCCTTTAATAGTTATTTTCTGGCCACAGACGAATGGGGGCACCTTTCGCAGGCCACAGCTGGAGCTGGCCGATGGCAGAAAAGTCCCAGCGCTCAATCTGGGGCAGAGCGGCCAGGTAGCGTTGCTCCTGCTCCATCAGCGCCGGAGCGCAAAGCTTGCGGGTGGTGGCAATCTGATTGATCCGCAGTTGCCCGTCCTGCAACTCATAGTTGCCAAACCAGTTGTTGCAGCCGGCAAAGCCATGGGCGCGTTGCTGTTTGGTATCCAGTTGCAGGCTCAAATGGCTGCGGTCGATCAGCGGGCGCTCGCCAATCCATTCCACGATATATTTTTGGCCGCTTTGCAGCTTGTTGTCATTGTTGCCAAACAAGCTGCAGCCGCTCAGTACTCCAAGAGTTAGTGCAGATAAAATGAGCAGCTTCATGATCAGGCTTCCTGTTGCTGGCACTGGCGGCACAGGTGACGCTCGTTGCGGTTGACCCAGCCCAGTTCAAGCAGGCGAGCTTCGGCTGCTGGTACCCGGGCCTGTTTGCCCAGACTGGCATCAACGGCAAACTCCAGCTGAAGCAAGCTGCCGCAGCCATCACACTGGACCTGCCAATCGTGGATTTCCAGTTCTTTAAAAGCCGGACCGCTGGCAGTGGCAACCCACTGACCGGGTGGGCTGATCAGGTGACGCACACTGCGTACCTGCAACTCCATACTCAGATCGCGGCTGCCTTTCAGGCTGACCAGCAGGGTGTCGCCAATCTGGATGTGGCCGCCGTTGCCGGTGACCTGATACTGGCCGGGTTTGAGTGAGCGGCATTCGATCAGGGTGTGCTGGGGTGACAGCAATGTGTAACGAAAGTCATGGCGGGCCATTTGGGCTCCTTATTTGATGCCGAGGGTATGCATGCGGTAGCGCAACGAGCGTTGGCTGAGTCCAAGCTGTTCGGCTGCGGTCTGATGATTGTGGCCATTGAGTTCAAGTGTACGCAGGGTCAGCGTGCGCTCGGCGGCCTCCAGCTTTTCGCTGCGGCTACGGGCGGGCGGAGCAAAGCTGTGGCTGGCTGGCGGCATATGTTCTGATTGAGCTTGCAGCAAGGGACTGCTGCTTTGCAACTGCAGGTCGTGTGGCTGAATCAGATCGTCATCGCACAGGGTGTAGGCGCGCTCCAGTACGTTTTCCAGTTCGCGCACATTACCGGGGAAACTGTGTCGTAGTAGTTTTTGTAGTGCTGGAGGGCTGAGGTGAACTTTCCGGTCGTTGGCGCACAGACGCTGCAAAAAGACTTGTGCCAGTTGCAGGACATCTTCGCCGCGCTCACGCAGGGGCGGCACATGAACTTCGATCACGTTCAGGCGGTAGTACAAATCCTGACGGAAGCGTCCATGGGCCACTTCGCTGGCCAGATGCTTGTGGGTGGCGCTGAGAATGCGTACATCGACTGGCACTTCTTGCTGGCTGCCGACGGGGCGCACGGTCTTTTCTTGCAGAGCGCGTAGCAGTTTGACTTGCATGTGTAGCGGCAAGTCGGCGACCTCATCCAGAAATAGGGTACCGCCGTTGGCTGCCTGAAAAAGTCCCGGATTGTTGTCATGAGCCCCGCTAAAACTGCCTTTTTTATGCCCGAAAAACTCGCTTTCCATCAGCTCGGCTGGAATGGCTCCGCAGTTGACCGGCACAAAGGGCTGTGTGGCGCGATTGCCGTGTTGGTGGATTTCGCGAGCAACCACTTCCTTGCCGGTACCTGACTCGCCACTGATGTGTACGGGAGCCTGGCTGCGAGCCAGCTTGTCGATTTGTTGGCGCAGGAGCTGCATGGGCGCGGACTGACCGAGCAGCGGGCTGTTATCAGGCGTTTTGGGCTGCTCAAGCCTGCTTTGTTGCAGGGCGCTGGTGACCAGTTCACGCAGACGTTGCAGGTCCATCGGTTTGGTAATGAAGTCAAACGCACCAGCTTTCAATGCGCGGGTAGCGGTTTCAATGCAGCCGTAAGCGGTGATCATGGCAATCGGCATGCGCGGATAATGTTGCTGAGCATACTCGATAATATCCAGTCCATTGCCATCGGGCAGGCGCATATCAGTCAGGCAAAGCCCGTAGGGGTGGGCTTGCAGGGCGGCATAGGCTTCGGTGGCGTTGCTGGCGCTTTCGGTTTCCAGCCCCATGCGGAGCAGGGTGATTTCCAGCAGTTCGCGGATGTCCGGTTCGTCATCAATGATCAGTACGGTCTGAATGCTCATTTGTCTAAACCAAAGCTTTTCGGATGGGCAAAGGTGATACGGAAACAGGCGCCTTGACCGAGGTTATCAATGTAGTCGAGCCGGGCCTGGTTGCTCTCACACAGCTCGCGGGAAATATATAGGCCCAGCCCGGTGCCATGTTTGTCGGTTGTATGAAATGGCTCGAACAAAGCATCTTGCTCCTCTACTGGCACGCCCTGGCCGCTATCACGAACTTCCAGTAGAGGTAACAACAGGCTGGGATGGCGAAACAGGAACAGCTCGACAATTCGCCTGCCGTTGTCCAGTGCAGTATGACGCATCGCATTGCTGACCAGATTGTCCAGTATCTGGTTGAGCTGGTAAGGGTCCATACGGGTGTTCAGGTGATTGCCCCTGACTTCCAGTTTGAGGACTTGCCCGGCCGGTGCGCTCTCGCGATAAGCGTTGACATAGCGATGGGTCCAGTACTTCAGATCCAGCAGTTGCGGCTCTGACTTTTGCTGGCGTGACAGCTGCAACACGTTTTCGATAACGTGATTAAGACGCCGGCTTTGCTCCTGAATGATCTGGCTCAGGCGGTAGTCGGCTTTGTTCAGGCTATCCGACTCACCCAGAAGTTGTGCTGCATGGCTGATGGCTCCAAGCGGATTGCGGATTTCGTGGGCGATACCGGCCGCCAGTCGACCGAGCGAAGCCAGCTTCAGCTGTTGTGCCTGCTGCTGGTAATGCTTGGTGTCCTCCAGAAAAACCAGCAACTCGAACGTGCTGTCTTGGCGATGAATGGCAAAGCCAGGCTGCAGTTGCGGGCTTTGTGCTGAAAACTGTAGCGGGGAGGGTGTAATCGAGGGGTTTTTTTGCCACAGCTCGTAGGTCTGGATCAGTGGCGGGTAATATTGAGCAAGGTTTTTAAGTCGCAGGTCATCGCTGTCGAGCATTTGTTGGGCGGCCTGATTGACTTGCAGCACCTGAAAGTCCTTGTCCAATACCAGAATGCCGGTACGCATACGCTCAATAATGGTGGCATTGAGAGCTTCGAGGTTGGCCACGGTAGAGGCGTGCTGCTGCAACAGCTGCTCGTTGGCCACTAGCTTGCGCCCCAGCGCCTGTAC
This sequence comes from uncultured Thiopseudomonas sp., assembly GCA_964495925.1. Classification (GTDB taxonomy): domain Bacteria; phylum Pseudomonadota; class Gammaproteobacteria; order Pseudomonadales; family Pseudomonadaceae; genus Thiopseudomonas. The sequence goes on along the minus strand of CAZBXG010000035.1, from coordinate 8,599 downwards.
GGTCAGGGCAGCGGCAAAACACAGAGCACCCAGCACGCCAGCCTGCATAAACTGGCTGGATGCTTCTGGGTGGATAAGGCTTAAATAAAACGTCAGATAGATAATGCCAGCAGCGCCCACTGCTGCAATCAACAGACCGATATTGCGATACAGCAAGATATTGGCCACGGCCACCGCAACCACAATCAGGTTGCCGATGCCACTGGGGGTACCGCCAGCGGCATAGTAAAGCAGGCTCAGTAATAAAACGTCGAATAGTGCCAGGGAAAACAGCGGGCCAAGCCGTTCGGCTCTGGGCATCACCAGAACAATCAATGTGTTGGCAATCAGATAGCCCCAACTGCCAAAGGTAAACAGCTGGTTATGCGTAATGTTGAGCAGCTGGTTTTCCAGGTTGCTGGAAATCAGCAGAACCAGCGACAGGCCGATCAGCAGCCGGTACAGGTGATACAGCCGCAGCGGACGCTGGCCAACCTGTCCCAGCAGGGCAAGCTCATGGCTGTTCATTGGCGGGCGGGGCCGGCCTTGGCGTGGGTTTCGCTGCAATACCAACGATTTTGATGACGTATCGCTTCGGGTTGGGGCAAGTGCAGTTGGCAATGCTGGCAACGAACCATCGCGGTAGTGCGGGACAAGCGGTCACTGGATTGCCCGGCTGACACAGTTTTGACTTTTTTCCATAGCCACCAGGCGGCCAGACCCAGCAGGACAAGAATGATGAGGCGTGAGATACCCATGCGGGATTCCGTTATTGAACAATGATGTGTAAGTTTACCTGTAGCAGCCGAAGCGGGCAAAGAAACTGCTCTGCAGGTGCGTAACTGCTACGCATTGGCTATGCTGTCGGATCTGTTTATACCGGTTGCGTATTGGC
>CAZBXG010000035.1:0-7625 GCA_964495925.1 uncultured Thiopseudomonas sp. | reverse complement strand
CAGTCGTCCAAGGTGAATGCAATCCGCACTAAAACCCTGATCGAGCGGGCTGATTTGGTCGTGGTGCGTTTTGGTGACAAATATAAGCAGTGGAATGCGGCCTTTGATGCCGGCTACTGTGCGGCGTTGGGCAAGCCTTACATTACCCTGCATGCTGAAGACATTATTCACCCATTAAAAGAAGTCGACGCTGCCGCAATGGCTTGGGCGACTACGACCCAGCAAGTGGTGGATGTACTGGAGTATGTCCTTCGCGGCTAAGCATCAGGCTTAGCGCCAAACAAACTTTATAAGTACTGTCGGCAGCCAGGGAAGGCGGCCATTTCCTTGTTTCGGCTGTCCAGACCGGAACTCTGTCTTGTCCGTCGTCGTGATCATAGCGATGCTGTTTGAGCGGATACATCCTTAACAAAACAGGCGGCGGCATAAGTCAAAATTCTGTCTTTTTTGTTTTAAGAAAAAACATTTATTCTGTAACTTGTTGAAAAATAACTATAAACCAGTGGTTGGCACAGGCGTTGCTTAGACTTTGGCAAGAGTAATTTCAGCAGGAGATGCACCATGAGCATCAGTTTCAGCAAAGCATTGGGGATTCATGAGCAAGCCCTGGGCTTTCGTGCCCAGCGCGCTGAAGTGCTGGCCAACAATATTGCCAATGCCGACACCCCGCACTTCAAGGCTCGCGATCTGGACTTTGCCAGTGTGCTGGCCAGTCAGGCGCAGCAGCGCGAGGGTGGCAACACATCCATGGAGCGCACTCACTGGCAGCATTTTGACGCTGACGGAGTGGAAATGGCTGATCCGGCGTTGCGTTTTCGTAATCCGCACCATGCAGCGATTGACCAGAATACGGTAGACCTGCAGGTAGAACAATCGCATTACACCGAAAATGCTGTTCAGTTTCAGACCAGCTTTACTCTGTTAAACAGCAAATTCAAAGGGCTGATGACAGCCCTGCGTGGCGAATAAGCGAGGTAATCACCATGTCATTATCCAGTGTGTTTCATATCGCCGGCAGCGGCATGAGCGCGCAAAGCACTCGGCTGAATACCATTTCGAGCAACATCGCCAACGCGGAAACTGTTTCGTCGAGCGTTGAAGAAACCTACCGCGCCCGTCATCCGGTGTTTGCTACTGTGTTTGCCGAGAATTTGCGGGGCGACGGCAGTCAGCCGTCCCTGTTCGCCGGCAATGATCAGGCGGGCAAAGGTGTGCAGGTTAAAGGAATCGTCGAAGATGCCAGCGAGTTGCAAATGCGTTACGAGCCCGATCATCCGGCTGCCAACGAGCAAGGGTATGTGTTTTATCCCAATGTCAATGTGGTGGAAGAAATGGCCGACATGATTTCAGCCAGCCGGGCGTTTCAAACCAACGTAGAAATGATGAATACCGCCAAACAGATGATGCAGCGCGTGCTGACTCTGGGTCAGTAACGGGGGAGACAGAAAAATGACAACGGCAATCGGTGCGGCTGACGCAATATGGCAAGAATATGGCCATAAAAATGAACGCGAGGTCAATAAAGACCTGGGCAAGAACGAGTTTCTGGAACTGCTGGTTGCCCAGCTGAATAACCAGAACCCGCTGGAGCCACAGGATAACGGTGAGTTTATTTCCCAGCTGGCGCAGTTCAGCAGCCTGGAGGGTATTGAAAACCTGAACAGCAGCATGGGCGATATTTTAAGCAGTGTGCATTCGTCACAGGCATTGCAGGCTGCCAGTCTGGTCGGTCGCAGTGTGATTTTCGCCGGTGATCAGGCCATTGTCGATACCGAAGCGGAAGCGGACTTTCAGGGCAGTGTGCTGGTGCCACAAAGCAGCAGTAATGTTTATGTCAGCATTTATGATGAGGCCGGTACTCTGGTCAACCGCGTCAACCTGGGTGCACAAAAAGCCGGTAATCACAACTTTACCTGGGATGGCACCAACAGTGATGGCGAGCTCATGCCGCCAGGCAAATACAAGTTTAAGGCAGAAGGCACCTTTGAAGGGGAAACCCAGGGGTTGTATACCATGCTGCCGGCCAAGGTCGAGAGTGTCACCCTGAGCCCGCAAGGGGGTGACATGCTGCTGAATATTGCCGGACTGGGCACGTTGCCTTTGTCACAAGTACAAATTATTGGTCAGTAACATTGACTGTCGCACAGGCGACCAAAGGAGTTTCACATGTCTTTTAATATCGGTTTGAGTGGACTGCGTGCCGCAACCAAAGACCTGAACGTGACAGGTAACAACATTGCCAACGCAGGCACTGTCGGCTTTAAACAGTCGCGTGCCGAGTTTGCCGATGTATATGCCGCGACGGTATTGGGTACTGGTAAAAACCAGCAGGGTAGCGGTGTGTTGCTGGGCAACGTGTCGCAGCTGTTTAATCAGGGTGGCATCAATTACACCCAGAACCCGCTGGACCTGGCAATTAACGGTAATGGTTTTTTTCAGGTTAGCAATAACGGTGCGCTGAGCTATACCCGTGCCGGTTTTTTTGGCACCGATAAAGACGGTTTTATTGTCGATAACTTCGGCTATAACCTGCAAGGCTACACCGTTGATGACAACGACATTATTCGTGAGGGTGTGATCGGTAACCTGCAGATCAAGAGTGCCAGCCAGGAGCCCAAAGCTACGTCCAAAATCGAGCAGAGTTATAACCTGAACTCGACACTGGATGGCCCGAAGAACTCGCCATTTGATCCAAATGACCCAACCACTTATAACTCGTCTACCTCCGTGACGACTTATGATTCGCTGGGTAATCCGCATACTATGACCCAGTTTTTTGAAAAAACCGGGCCCAATAGTTGGAGCATGCATGTGCTGATTGATGGCCGTTCGATTGATGACCCGACCGACGATACACCCACAACCATTCCGCTGACCTTTACTTCGGCGGGTAAGCTGGACCAGGGCGCATTGGGAACTGCCACTTTACCGACGGGAGTGACGATTGATAATGGTATTTTAGGTTTTACCAACTGGGCTCCAGCAGCACAAGACAAAACCCAGGAGCCACCTGTGTGGGTGGATAGTGGTGCGACCAGTCCACAAGCATTTACGCTGGATATGCGTGACGCAACCCAATATGCCAACGCCTTTGCGGTGACCAAGGTGGCCCAGGACGGCTACACCACGGGTGAGCTGTCAGGTATTGAAATTGATGATACCGGTAAGATTTTTGCCCGTTATACCAATGGTCAGTCCAAAGTGCAGGGACAGGTAATTCTGGCTGACTTTGCCAACGTGCAAGGTCTAACGCCAGTAGGCAAGACCCAGTGGGTACAGTCACTGGAGTCGGGTGAGCCGGTGCGTAACCCTGGTCGTACCGGAACTTTGGGAGCAATTCAGGCGGGCGCGCTGGAAGACTCCAACGTGGAGTTGTCAGATCAGCTGGTTAACCTGATTGTGGCGCAGCGTAATTATCAGGCCAACGCAAAAACCATTGAAACCAATAGTGCCATCACTCAAACCATTATCAACCTACGTTAACGGCCCGAGTGATTTTGCGCGCCCTCCGCAAGGATGGCGCGCTTTTTTATGCCTGACAATTTACTCGCTGCGGCGTGCTTTAAGAATGATTACCGGCTCGGCGGGTACGTTCTGGTGCATGCCGTAATTGCTGGTTTGTACCTGAGAGATTTTATCCACTACATCCATGCCGCTGACGACTTTGCCAAATACGGCATAGCCGAAGTCGCGTGCGCCATGGTCAAGGAAGCTGTTGTCCTTGAGGTTGATAAACCACTGCATGGTGGCAGAGTCGACCGCCTGGGTGCGGGCCATGGCAATGGTACCGCGCTCGTTATTCAAGCCATTGTCGGCTTCGTTTTTGATGGGTTTTTTGGTCGGGACTTTTTGCATGTATTTGTCGAAGCCGCCGCCCTGAATCATGAAGTCATTGATTACGCGGTGAAAAATAGTACCGTCGTAACGCTCGTCATCAACATAGCCAAGAAAGTTTTCGACACTGATGGGTGCTTTTTCTGCGTCCAGCTCCAGCTCGATATCACCCAGGCTGGTGTTGAGCAGAACACGGGGGTTATCAGCAGCCCATAGTGGGCTGGCAAGGAGCAGGGTGCTGGCAAACAGGACTTTTTTCAGCATGGTGAAATTCCTTTCCTGCGCTTGGGCGCAGTGGTTGTGGTGGATATGTACAGGGTGAATGACCTGGTTCGGGATGAGTAGTTCCCTGGCCGGGTGGTTTCGGGTTTTGATTCTAGCCTGAAAATTCTCTGCCTGCATGGGAAGCTTGTGCTGGCTGTATTGGGCCAGCGTGGGGATATTTGCAGCGACCTTGCGGAGTCTGCATCCAGTTGCGCTCTTGCGTCATGTCAAACCTGTGTTTCAGCTACAGCTTTATCAGGAACAAAAAATACCATGCCGCTATAATCAGTTCTCTTTTAATGGCAATGATGGATGGGTGTGATGCAGGCTGTTCCTGTAACTGTGGTCGAAGAAGCAAAGAACTGGCAGCAAGTATTGGCTGAAGCAGTGCGTGACGGCAATGAGCTGTTGCGTGTGTTGCAGCTGGAAAATACGGCTTTGGCTACACAGCTGGGCGGTGAAAACGGATTTCCGGTGCTGGTGCCGCGTACATTTTTGTCATTGATGCAGCTGGGTGACGAGCATGATCCGTTGTTGCGTCAAGTGTTGGGGCTGGCCGAAGAAGATCGTCCCATGCCGGGCTATGTGACTGATCCACTGGATGAGCAATCCGCTAATGTACGTCCTGGCGTGGTACATAAATATCATGGTCGGGTGTTACTGATTGCAGCAGGCGGCTGCGCGGTGAACTGTCGTTATTGCTTTCGTCGTCACTTTCCTTATGCCGAAAACCGGGTGGGGCGCAAGCAGTGGCAAGAGGCGCTGGCTTATGTCGCAGCGGACGAGAGCATCAGCGAGGTGATTCTGAGCGGTGGCGACCCGTTGTTGCTTGATGATGCAGCACTGGGCCAGCTGTGCCAGCAGATTGCCGACATTCCCCATGTGCGTCGCTTGCGGATTCATAGCCGGGTACCGGTGGTGATTGCCCAGCGCATTACCGAACAGTTGGTGGAGCTGTTGGCTGCTTCACGTTTGCAGGCAAGCCTGGTGCTGCACATCAACCATCCCAATGAAATCAGTGGCGAGCTGGCATTGCGGCTCGACAATATGCGAAAACAGGGGATTACCCTGTTGAACCAGACGGTGCTGCTCAAAGATGTGAATGATGATCCCGCTGTGTTGTGTCAGCTCAGTCAGGATCTGTTTGCAGCAGGTGTGCTGCCTTATTACCTGCACCGTCTGGACTGGGTGCAGGGAGCACATCATTTTGCCTTGTCACAAGAGCGCATTAGTGAGCTGTATCGCCATATGAAAGCGCACTTGCCCGGTTATCTGGTGCCCAAGCTGGTGTGTGAAGAAGCAGGCCAGCCACACAAAACTTTGTTAATGGTCTGACGGGTTGTCCGCAAGGATGCTGTCAAAACAGTGACAGCATCCTGTTCAGGCGATTATCGGCAGTTGAATCTGGTCGCTGCGGGTGCAGCCTTCTGTTAGCTGGGTACACAGCTGTAAAAACTCCTGCATAGCGCGTGTTTGGAATTTTTGCTGGTGCCAGATAAACGAAAATGGCCGTCCCAGTGCCAGTTCGGGTGTCTCAATGGGCACCAGGCTGCCGCGCCGAAAGGCCTCGCGCAGGGCCAGCCGGGAAATACAGCCAATGCCCAGACCGGATTCGACCGCGCGCTTGATGGCTTCGGTGTGTTCCAGCTCCAACAAGGTTTTCATGCGCACATCATGCGGTTGCAAGGCGTTTTCAAAGGTGCGCCGCGTTCCCGAGCCTTGTTCGCGCAGAATCCAGGCTTCCTGTTGCAATTCTTTCAGGCTGGCTTTGCCGATCGCTGCCAGCCGGTGGCCGGGCGCGCAAAACACCACCAGTTCGTCGTGTACCCAGGGTGTGACCTGAATATCCGGGTGCTGGCATTGTCCCTCAATTAAACCTAAATCAAGGCTGAATTCGCTGACCTGTTCAATAATGTGCTCTGTATTGTTTACGTGCAGACGCATTTTACATTCGGGATGACGTTGCATAAAGTGACCCAGCAGCAAGGTAGCCAGATAATTGCCGATGGTCAGGGTTGCCCCCACATTGAGTGAGCCGAAGCCTTGCTGGCCTTTGAGCAGTGCATCGACTGCCTGTGCCTGTTCCAGCAAAGCACGCGCTTGCGGTAACAGCTCAAGACCCAGGGCATTGATCACCAGACGCTTACCGGCACGGTCAAACAGCTGACAGTTGTAGTTGCGCTCCAGTTCATTGAGCGCGGTACTGGCTGCAGGCTGGGACATGGCCAGACGTTCGGCAGCGCGGGACACGTTTTCCTGTCGGGCGATTTCGGTAAAAACCTGAAGCTGACGCAGGGTTAATCTCATATGTAAAATCCTGATAAGCGCTATACTTTTAATTCATTTATCAAATGTAGAGCTTAAGCCTATACTGCCTGCCAGTCCAATCACTCTTCATCTTCTCCAAGGAAGCCGATCATGAGTAATCTTAATACCGAACGCGTACTCAGCGTACACCACTGGAATGATAGCCTGTTCAGCTTCAAAACCACCCGTGATCCGGGTTTGCGTTTTGAGAATGGCCAGTTTGTCATGATCGGCCTGGAGGTCGAAGGACGGCCACTGATGCGGGCTTATTCCATTGCCAGCCCGAACTATGAAGACCATCTGGAGTTTTACTCAATCAAGGTGCCCAACGGTCCGCTGACTTCCAAGCTGCAGCACTTGCAGGTTGGAGACAGTATCCGGGTCAGCAAAAAGCCGACAGGGACCCTGCTGCTGGATGACCTGCGTCCGGGCAAGCATCTGTACCTGCTGGCTACAGGCACCGGACTGGCGCCTTTTTTGAGCCTGATTCAGGAGCCGGAAGCCTATGAACGCTATGACAAGGTAATCCTGGTGCACGGTGTGCGCTTTGTCAGTGAGCTGGCCTATGCCGAGTTTATTACCCGGCAGTTGCCGGACAACGAGTTTTTTGGTGAACAGGTGCGTGACAAGCTGATCTATTATCCGACAGTGACACGTGAACCATTCCGCAATCAGGGCCGGATTACCGAGCTGATGCGCAGTGGCAAGCTGTTTGAGGACATTGGCCTGCCACGTATCAATCCGGAAGATGACCGTGCGATGCTGTGTGGCAGCCCGGCGATGCTGGATGATTTGGACAAGATGCTGACCAATGAGTTTGATCTGAACGTTTCCCCCAGACTCGGTGAGCAGGGTGACTTCGTGATTGAGCGGGCGTTTGTAGAAAAATAATTATTCGCAGGCACAAACAACAACGCCGCACTTTTGTGCGGCGTTGTTGTATCCGTAATAAACATTATTGGTGGAAAGCTTCCAGTACGTTTTTTAGCAAGTTGCCGGTAGCTTGTGCCGGATTGGCTCTCAGTTGGGCCTCCTGCTCGCCAATAACTCCGAACAGGGCATCCAGAGCCTTGTCAGTGACATAGTCTTCTGCCGACAGGGACTGCTTTTTACTCAGGCCCAGCCCGCTGGCCTGGCCGGCCAGCTGGTTGTATTGCTGAATCAGTGGTGAACCAGCCGTGGTTTCACGCACGATAGGCAAGAATTTTTCGCGCAACTGG
>CAZBXG010000034.1:0-15265 GCA_964495925.1 uncultured Thiopseudomonas sp. | reverse complement strand
TTGTTATAGGAGGTTTCGGCTCCATTTGCTTCAAGGTGCCGGTGATTCGGCGCAGCACTAAACGCTGGTAGAGCTGAGGTATTCAAGTGTAACTTTGCCTGCCCGTAATCCAAGCTTGCCAGTCTAGTCTGATGAAGCCTGCATGGGGATAATTGCGGGGCTTGTGTTTCTGCAGGCGCAGCGTTAGCAGTGTACACGCTGTCGTAATGGCAGACGCATCATGCGTAATTCGATTCAACCATGCAGCCAGTCTGCATTCAGGCTAAAATGCCTGCCGTATTATCAGGTAGCGGACAAGTTAATGAGCAAAGACGATACACCCATTTTCAAGGTTATTTTCGTCAACCAGGGGCAGGTCTACGAGATTTACGCCAAGGCAATTTACCAGAGTGACCTGTGGGGCTTCCTTGAGGTTGAGGAGTTTGTGTTTGGCGAGCGCACGCAAATGGTGATTGACCCCAGCGAAGAAAAACTCAAATCCCAGTTTGAAGGCGTGATCCGCAGCTATATTCCAATGCATGCCATTGTGCGTATTGATGAAGTGGAACGACTGGGCGTGGCCCGCATCAGCGAAGCAACCGGCAACAACGTCATGAGTTTCCCGCTGCCCGTGCCGCCGAAGGCATAACCGGAACAATAGCTGCACTCGCAGCCTGATCGCCAGCCACAAGCAGAGCTGGCGGTTGCTACAGACATGCGCCCGGCGCTGTCCATCTCAGGAGTAGATAGATGACACATCAGACACAAACCGCAGAGCAGGTATTACTGGCTGACAATGGCTTGCAAACGTCCGATCTGGACAAGGTGCTGGCACAGGTTACAGGGCCGGGCATTGATGCGGGTGATCTGTATTTTCAGCGGCGGATGACGGAATCCTGGGCGCTGGAAGAAGGCATCGTCAAGCAGGGTAGTTTCAACCTTGATCAGGGTGTGGGTGTGCGTGCTATCGCCGGCGAAAAGACCGGTTTTTCATATAGCAACAGCATTGACCTGTCTGCCTTGCTGCAAGCGGCGCAGGCGTCGCGCAGCATTGTCAGCAGTGGCGTAACATGTCAGCCACAGGCGTTGATCAAACAGCAGGTGCATACCCTGTATGCTGCCGATACGCCGCTGCATGTGTTGAGTGCGGAAGAAAAAGTCACCTTGCTGCAAGAAGTTGATGCGTTTACCCGCAGTCTTGACTCCCGTGTGAGTCAGGTGAGCTTGAGCCTGGTCGGTGCCTGGGAGCATGTGCTGGTGGCCGATCTGGATGGCACGCTGGCTACTGATGTGCGTCCGATGGTGCGCTGCAATGTCAGTGTGATTGTCGAGCAAAATGGCCGCCGTGAGCGTGGCAGCTATGGTGGCGGTGGGCGCACTGATTACCGCTATTTTCTGGAAAACGAGCGGGTGTATGACTATGCCCGTGAAGCGGTACGTCAGGCGCTGGTCAATCTGGATGCGGTCGCAGCACCGGCAGGTAGCATGCCGGTAGTAATGGCTTCCGGCTGGAGTGGCGTGTTACTGCACGAGGCGGTAGGTCATGGGCTGGAAGGTGATTTCAACCGTAAAGGCAGTTCCAACTACAGTGGCTTGATCGGGCAGCAGGTGGCTTCGCCACTGTGTACCATTGTTGACGATGCCACCATTGCCGGTCGCCGTGGCTCGCTGACCGTGGATGACGAAGGAGTGGCGGCACAAAATACGGTACTGATCGAAAATGGAATTTTACGCGGTTACATGCAGGACAAGCTGAATGCCCGCCTGAGTGGCGTCAGCAGTACCGGTAATGGCCGCCGCGAGTCTTATGCCCATTTGCCGATGCCACGGATGACCAACACTTACATGCTGGCGGGTGAGTCTGATCCGGATGAAATTGTCCGTTCGGTAAAAAAAGGCATCTATTGCGCCAGTCTGGGCGGTGGGCAGGTGGACATCACCAGCGGCAAGTTTGTATTTTCTGCCAGTGAAGCCTACCTGATTGAAGACGGCAAAATCACCGCGCCAATCAAGGGCGCGACGCTGATTGGCAATGGCCCGGACTGTATGCGGGGCGTGTCCATGGTGGGCAATGACCTGTCGCTCGACAGTGGTGTGGGCATGTGCGGCAAGGCCGGGCAAACTGTTCCGGTAGGCGTTGGCCAGCCCACCTTGAAAATTGATGCCATTACTGTGGGTGGTACGGCTTAACGGGCGTGACTGTCCCGGCACGAACAACAACTAGCCTGCAGCCGTGCGCTGCAGGGCAAGTCGTTTAGGTTGGCTCGGTAGGCACAGCAGAGCTGTGTCGCCGTTGCTGCCAACCGACCAGTAACAGCAGGCCGCAAAGGCTTAGCAATGGCCAGGAGCCAAAACGCAAGTAGGGGGTCAGTCCTTGAATGGGCTGCACCTGACCGTACAGAGTGGCTTGCTCGAACTGGGGAATATCAGCCGTGATCTGACCAAAGGGGTTGATGAGTACACTGACGCCGTTGTTGGTGCCGCGAATCATCCAGCGTCCGGCTTCTAGTGCGCGCATTTGCGCCATTTGTAGGTGTTGCAGTGGCCCAATGGAGCGGCCAAACCAGGTGTCGTTGCTGATGGTTAGCAGCACTTCACTTTCGGCTGCCAGCCGGGTAGCAAACTCGGGGTAGACCACTTCATAGCAAATGTAAGGTGCAACCTTGTGGCCGCGAGCCAGCAAGGGGGGTTGTTCGGCAGGACCACGAGCAAAGTCGGACATGGGCAGGTCGAAAAACTCGATCAGGCCGCGCAGCCAGTCTTGCAGGGGGACATATTCGCCGAAGGGCACCAGTTTTTGTTTCAGGTATTCACCGGAGCCTTCGCCCAGTACGGTGATGCCGTTATAGAAACTGCGCTGGCCTTCATGGTTGATATGGCGAATGGGAATCCCGGTAATCAGGGCGCTACCACGCTCAAGCGCACGCTGGTGCATAAACTCGAGCCAGGGGCCGGCGCTGTCCTGAAAGAGCGGCACAGCAGTTTCTGGCCAGAGCAGGATGTCGGCCTTGTCTGCATTGAGGGTCATTTCGCGATACAGATCGAGCTGGGCGCCAATATGGTCCGGGTCCCATTTCAGGTTTTGCTCGATATTGCCTTGAAATACGGCGACCGACAGCGGCTGACCGGCAGGATGGGTCCAAGCGTGATGAAACAGTGGCATGCTGCCGAGCCAGAGCGCTGGCAGCAAGACAGCGCAGGCGATGGTTTGGCGACGGCCAAGACGCGGGCAAAGTAGCTGTACGACCAGTGGACCACTGCAGGCAAGAACAAAGCTGATCAGCCAGACACCGCCCAGCGGAGCAAGGCCCGCCAATGGGCCTTCCAGCTGGCTGTAGCCGATATAGAGCCAGGGGAAACCGGTGAGAAACCAGCCACGGAAAATCTCCATTGCAACCCAGAGGGCAGCAAAAATGGCAATGCCGCCAAGACGGTATTCCGGGGTACGCAGAAAACGTACCCAGAGCCAGGCTTGCAGGCTGTAAAACATGGCCAGGGCAGCGACAAACAGCAGGGTCAGAAAACCAGCCAGCAGGGGTGGCGCTGCACCGTAATCATGAATGCTGACGTAGACCCAGCTGGCACCGGACAGAAACAGGCCAAAACCGAACAGCCAGCCAATGAGCCAGGCCTGACGGTTGCTGGCTTGTTGCAGTAGCAGATAAAGCAGGGCGGTGGACAGGGGAGCCAGCGGCCAGAGACCAAAGGGCGCCAAAGAAAGAGTGATCAGGCCGCCGCCGAACAAGGCCAGCGAATACTGTAACCAGCGATTATCTAAAATTGGTTGCACGTAACGTCCTTTGCCGTTGGCCGGAAAGCAGGCCGGTTGGGATTCAGTGTAGGCGCCGGGGCTTAGCGGCAGTCATTATTATAGTGCGGGTGCAAACAGTTTCGCGAGTACTGAAACAATCAGTGGCGTGACCGTACGTGTGATTTTATGGTTAGGCCTCCAAGGCTTTATAAGTGCTGGGCTGCTTTATGGTTGCAGGACAAGATGCAGTGTAGGTAGTGCACAACACCCTTTACGAAGGGGCTTGCCCCTGAGGGTTACGGTAACCACTGTCGGGGGCAAGCCCCCTCACACAAAGCACGCGCCGCTATGGTGTTTGTCAGGAGCGAATTTTACTGACACGCAGCAGGTGTAGGCGCCGGCTGTCGGCATTGACCACGCGAAAGCGCCATTGTTCCAGCTCAATGGTTTCGTTGCGCTTGGGCAGGTGGCCGAAGGCACTCATCACGACACCGCCAATGGTGTCGTAGTCGTCTTCGGAAAAACCGCTTTTAAAAAACTCGTTGAAGTCTTCGACCGGGGTCAGCGCCTTGACGACAAAGTCACCCGTAGGCAGCGGGCGGATGAAGTTGTCGTCGTCGCTGTCGTGTTCGTCTTCGATATCGCCGACAATTTGTTCAAGCACGTCTTCAATGGTGACCAGCCCGTCGACACCGCCGTACTCGTCAATCACGATGGCCATGTGGTTGTGATTGGCGCGGAACTCTTTGAGCAGCACATTGAGGCGCTTGGACTCGGGCACAAAGACGCAGGGCCTGATCAGCTGGCGCAGATTAAAATCTTGCGGACGCGCCAAAATCAGCGGCAGCAGGTCTTTGGCCAGTAGGATGCCGATCATTTCGTCGGTGTTTTCACCAATCACTGGATAGCGAGAATGAGCGGCCTCGATGATGGCAGGTAGAAACTCTTCCGGTGACTGGTCAACCTGAATGCAGATCATTTGCGAGCGGGGAATCATGATGTCGCGAACTTTCAGCTCGTCAATTTCCATCGCTCCTTCAACGATACCCAGGGCATCATCGTCGAGCAGGTTGTTGCGGTTGGCCTCGCGTAGCAGGGCGAACAATTCCTGGCGGGTTTTTGGTTCCTGATTGAAAGCCTGGGCGAGCTTGTCCAGCCAAGACTTGTGCCCGCTACTCGAATGGTCGTCGCTCATGATGTCTTTGGTTCCGTCGGTTCGTGATCAGAATAGGGATCGGGATAGTCCAGAGAGGCCAGCAGTTGTTGTTCAAGGGCTTCCATGGCTTCGGCTTCTTCATCTTCGATATGGTCGTAGCCGACCAGGTGCAGGCAGCCGTGGATCACCAGGTGGGCCCAGTGGGCGGCCAGTGGCTTACCTTGTTCGACAGCTTCCCGGGCTACGACCGGGGCGCAAATGACCAGATCACCCAGCAGGGGAATGTCGAGAATGCCGGGTGGCACATCTGCGACAAACGACAGCACATTAGTGGCGTAGTCTTTGCCGCGCCAATCGTGGTTTAGTGTGCGTCCTTCTTCTTCATCGACAAGGCGGATGGTCAGCTCGGCAGTCTTGCGCTGGCCCGACAGGGCGGTGGTACACCAGCGTGCAAAATCATCTCTGTGGGGCAGGTTTGTTGCGCTACTGGCTACCTGCAAATCAAGCTCAAGCTCCATGGCTGTGCTCCGCCTGTTGTTCTTCCTGGTCGAAAGCGTCGTAGGCTTCCACAATCAGCTGGACTAGCGGGTGACGCACGACATCCGAGGACTCGAAGAAGGTAAAGCCCAGTCCCTTGACGTCTTTGAGCACACGCAACACATGTTTCAGGCCCGACTGGGTGCCACGGGGTAAGTCGATCTGGGTGATGTCGCCGGTAATCACAGCGGTGGAACCAAAGCCGATGCGGGTCAGAAACATTTTCATCTGTGCCCGGGTGGTGTTCTGGCTTTCATCCAGAATGATAAAGCTGTTGTTGAGTGTGCGGCCACGCATGTAAGCCAGTGGGGCCACTTCGATCACTTGGCGTTCGATCAGGCGGTTGACGTATTCGGTGCCGAGCATTTCATACAGGGCATCGTACAGCGGACGCAAATAGGGATCGATTTTCTGGCTGAGATCACCGGGTAAAAAACCGAGCTTTTCGCCGGCTTCTACCGCCGGGCGTACCAGCAAAATGCGTTCGATATGGCCGCGTTCCAGTGCATCTACCGCACAGGCAACCGCCAGATAGGTTTTGCCGGTACCGGCAGGGCCAACACCGAAGTTGATGTCGTGCTCCTGAATGGAGCGCACATAACCTTGTTGATTGCGGCCGCGAGGGCGAATGGCTTTTTTACGGGTGCGCAGGGTAATGCCGTTGGCAACTGTTTCCGGTGCACTGGCAACGACGCTTTGCTGCATGCCGGGCTCTTGCAGCAGCAGGTGGACATCGTCGGGAGCAAGATCGCGCAATTTGGCTTCACGGTACAGGTTGCGCAGAAAGTTTTCGGCCTTGCCAGTGGCTTCTTCGCTGCCCAGCAGCTCGAACTGTTCACCCCGGTTGTGGATGGTGACGTCCAGCTGGCGCTCGATCAGGCGCAGGTGTTCGTCGTACTGGCCACACATGTTGGCAAAGCGGGCGGCTTCGAAGCCATCCAGGGTAAAGCGGTGGATCGATGTTGTACTGTCCAAGAGTGGAGAAAGCCTCATCCGGTAAAATATGTGGATAGGATAACCATGCGGCAAGAAAGCGCAAGAGTTCCATGGTGTGGCAGAAGGTCGTATTGGTCGTTGCAGGAGCACAAAAGTGCTCCTGTCATGCACTTATAACTGGCGCTGGGCTTCGCAAAGGCGGGTCAGTGTGCTGACCCATTGCGGATGATCATTCAGGCAGGGCACGAGTTGCAGCTCTTCACCGCCAGCAGCGATAAATTGCTCGCGCCCGCGAATGGCCAGTTCTTCAAGGGTTTCCACGCAGTCGGCGACAAAGGCAGGAGACATCACCAGCAGCTTCTTGACACCTTGCTGGGCCAGTTCGTTGAAGCGGTCTTCGGTGTATGGCCCGATCCATTTTGCGCGGCCCAGGCGCGACTGAAACGAGACAGACCATTGTTCCGGCTGCAGCCCGGCCTGTTCGGCAAAACGGGCCGCCGTTTGCATGCACTGGGCACGATAGCAGGTAGCCAGTGTTTCTTCGCTGGCGGTCTGACAGCAGTCGGCTGATTGCAGGCAATGGCTATGGGTGGGGTCGAGCTTGGTCAGGTGTCGTTCGGGCAGGCCGTGAAAACTGAGCAGCAAATGATCAAAACCCTTGTCCAGCTCGGGTTGTGCGCTGGCCACAAGAGCGTTGATATAACCGTCATCGGCATAAAAGGGCGGGAGCACACGTAGCTCCAGCGGCAGTTGTTGCTCGCGAATGATGCGGCGGGTTTCTTCAATGGCGGTGGTGGTAGTGCTGTCGGCAAATTGTGGATACAGCGGGGCCAGCACAACACTGGTCGCGCCCTGGGCAATCAGGCTGTGCAGGGCAGACTCTATGGAAGGCTCGGCATAGCGCATGCCCAGTTCGACTGGGCCATGGGGCCAGTGCTGGCGTGTCGCATCACGCAGGCGCTGGCTGATCACTACCAGAGGTGAGCCGTCTGGCCACCAGGCCAGCTTGTAGGCTTCGGCCGAGTCTGCCGGACGCTTGAGCAAAATGAGGCTGACCAGCAAGCGGCGCATGGGCCAGGGCAGGTCGACAACATAAGGGTCCATCAGGAACTGGTTGAGATAGCGGCGTACGTCTGCGACTTCGGTTGAAACCGGTGAGCCGAGATTGACCAACAACAAACCCTGGTTTTGCATAGGTAACCCTTAGTTCAGAAAGCAGCGAAAGCAACTGACCTGCGCATGAAGGCGCTTGCCAATGGACATTGGTGTCAGTCTGCAGAAAATTAAGGAACTATTGTAAGGCCACCGGGAGCAGAGTGCGAGCTTGTAACGCTAGATGCTTGACCGTATCGCGGAGCAGCGGCATGCTGATCAATATTTACTTTTATTCGAGGTTTTGTCATGAAGCTGGAAACCCTTGCCATTCACGCCGGTTATTCGTCTGATCCCACTACCAAGTCGGCTGCGGTGCCGATTTATCAGACCACGTCGTATACTTTTGACGATACTCAGCACGGCGCTGACCTGTTTGACCTGAAGGTGCCCGGCAATATCTACACCCGCATCATGAATCCGACCACTGACGTGCTGGAACAGCGCATGGCTGCTGTTGAGGGCGGTGTAGCAGCACTGGCAGTGGCGTCAGGCATGGCCGCGATTACCATGAGTATTCAGGCCATTGCCGAAGTTGGCGACAACATCGTGTCGGTTTCCAAGCTGTATGGCGGTACTTACAACCTGTTCGCCCATACATTGCCGCGGCAGGGCATTGAAGTGCGTTTTGCCGCGCACGATGATATTGCCGCGCTGGAAGCACTGATTGACGACAAAACCAAGGCGGTGTTTTGTGAAAGTATCGGCAACCCGTCCGGCTGCATTGTGGATATTGAGGCGCTGGCAGCAGCTGCCCATCGCCATGGCGTGCCGTTGATTGTCGATAACACCGTGCCGTCGCCGGCTCTGTGCCGCCCGATTGAGCATGGTGCTGATATTGTGGTGCATGCTTTGACCAAATACATTGGCGGCCATGGCACCACGATTGCCGGCTGTATTGTCGACTCGGGCAAGTTTCCATGGGCCGAGAACAAGGAGCGTTTCCCGCTGCTGAATACGCCGGATGTGTCCTATCATGGCGTGGTCTACACTGAAGCCTTTGGTCCGGCGGCGTTTATTGGCCGTTGTCGTGTGGTGCCGCTACGCAATATGGGAGCGGCATTGTCTCCGTTTAATGCGTTTCTGATTATGCAAGGGCTGGAAACCCTATCGCTGCGCATGGAGCGCCATTGTGAGAACGCACAAAAGGTAGCGGAGTTTCTGCAGGCGCATCCACAGGTGGCTTGGGTCAGTTACGCGGGTCTGCCGGATCATCCTGATCATGCGCTGGCGCAGAAATACTATGGTGGCAAGCCTTCGGCGATTTTGTGTTTTGGCATCAAGGGTGGCGAGGCAGCAGGTGCGCGTTTCATTGATGCGCTGCAAATGATTTATCGTCTGGTCAATATTGGTGATGCGAAAACGCTTGCCTGTCACCCGGCCAGCACCACTCACCGCCAGTTGTCGGCGGAGGAAGGTGCCAAGGCAGGTGTCAGCAAAGATTTGGTGCGCCTGTCGATTGGTATCGAACATATTGACGATATCCTGGCCGACCTGAGTCAGGCACTGGAAGCGGCCAAATAGCATGAAACACATCATGGTGGCGCATGACCTGAGCGATCATGCGTATCTTGCTTTGCAGCGAGCGGCCATGCTGGCTCGCCAGCATGGGGCTGAGCTGACCGTTCTGCATGTGCTGGAAGAGCATTTGCCCAAGGCCGTGCTGGAGCATAACCGTGAAGCAGCGCGTGAACTGATTGCGGCTCAGTTGGCTGGCTTGCAGCTGAGGGCGGAACTGGTGATTGTGGTGGGTCGTCCGGTGCAAACACTGGTAGCCCAGCAAAAAGCGCGCAGTGTCGATTTGCTGGTGATGGGTGACCACCATCAGGAGTCACGCCTGTATTTCTCTGGTACCACTCTGGAGCGGGTGCTGCAGCGCAGCACGGCGGCGGTATTGCTGGTGGTGGATCCGGCGCTGGAGCCTTATGCACAGGCACTGGTGCCAATGGACTTTTCCCTGTGTGCCTGCAATGCCCTGCATCGTACCCGCAGCGTGCTGGCAGAAGATACCGAAATGCATGCGGTGCATGTGCTGGAGCAGGCGCATGTACATGGCTGCAGTGCGGACGAGCATGAGTGGCAAGCTGAACTATTTACCCAGCTGATTGCTGATGAGCAGGCCAAAATGCCGGAGGGCGGGGCACGCATTAGTCATGAACTGTTGCATGGTGAGCTGCATGATTGTCTGGCAACGGTGATTGCACGCCAACAGCCGCAATTGCTGGCACTGGGCAAACATGGACGTGGCGTGCTGGCTGATGCCCTGCTGGGCAGCCTGGCGCAGCATTTTCTGGAAAATCCGCCTTGTGATGTGCTGCTGGTGAAGTGAGCAGAATGCCGGAGCATTTGCTCCGGCTATGACTAGCGGCAGTTATGCCGGGTAACGTGACAAATATGTTGCAACCAAAGAAGGAGCAGCCGTTAACAATTAAAACAGCTGCTTGCGTTCGGTTGACGAAGGAATATTCAAGGCTTCGCGGTATTTGGCGATGGTACGCCGTGCGACCTGAATGCCCTGTTCGGCCAGCAAGTCGGTGATTTTGTTGTCGCTGAGTGGCTTTTTCGGGTTTTCCGCGGCCACTAGCTGTTCAATCATGGCGCGAATGGCGGTGGATGAGCACTCGCCGCCCTGATCGGTATTGACATGGCTGGAGAAAAAATACTTCAGCTCGAAAATACCGCGCGGCGTGTGCATGTACTTCTGTGTCGTCGCACGTGAAATGGTGGATTCGTGCATTTCAATTGCTTCGGCAATGTCGGCCAGCACCATGGGCTTCATGGCGACCGGGCCATGCTCAAAAAAATCCAGCTGACGTTTGAGGATTTCACTGGACACCTTCAGCAGGGTTTCGTTGCGGCTGTGCAGGCTGCGGATAAACCAGCGTGCTTCTTGTAGCTGGTTACGCATATAGGTGTTGTCTTCACTATTATCGGCGCGGCGTACATAGCTGGCATACAGTGAATTGACGCGCAAACGCGGGGCAATTTCCGGGTTGAGCTCGACCACCCAGCGGTCTTTGTCTTTACGCACCAGAACATCGGGAACGATGTACTCTGGCTCGCTTTCTTCGATTTTTGAGCCAGGGCGTGGGTCGAGGCTCTGGATCAGCTGGACTACTTCGCGCAGATGGTCTTCGTTCAGGCGCATCTGGCGTAGCAGGCGGTTATATTCGCGGCCACCCAGCAGCTCCAGGTGCTTGTCACAAAGCTGGCGGGCCTCGGCCAGCCAGGGTGTGTGGTGCTCCATATGCGCCAGTTGCAACAGCAAGCATTCACGCAGGTCACGTGCGCCTACGCCGGTTGGGTCAAACTGCTGGATATGCTCCAGCATGTCTTCCAGCTCACTTTTGTTGATGCCGAGCTGCGGATTGAAGCTGGCCAGCAGCTCATCAAGCGAGCTTTCCAGATAACCGTCACTGTTGATGCTGTCGATCAGGGTCGTGGCCAGATATTCTTCGCGTTCGTTCAGGCTGGACAGGTTGAGTTGCCACAACAGGTGATCTTGCAGGCTGACGCCGCTGGCAGTGGTGGCAGTAAAATCCCAGTCTTCATCTTGTGAGGCAGGCAGGTTGCTGGCGCTGGTTTGGTAAACATCTTCCCAGGAGGTATCAACCGGCAACTCGTCGGGAATGCGTTCCAGGTCGTTGGTGTTTTCGTTATTTTCCAGGTGCTCGGGCGCTGGTGGCTCATGACTTTCCGGCTGACTGTTGGGAGTTTCTGGCGGCGGGTTGTCACTGGCTTCGGCCAGCGGATCGGCTTCACTGGCGTGGCCGTCAGCTTCGGCGTCGTCCTGACGCTCCAGCATGGGGTTGGATTCCAGTGCTTCGCGAATCTCGTCCTGCAGGTCAAGGGTCGACATTTGCAGCAATCGAATGGCTTGTTGCAACTGCGGTGTCATCGTCAGTTGCTGGCCCATTTTAAGGACGAGAGAGGCTTTCATGGCGAACAGGCAAACTCCGTATTTGATAATGCGTTGCCGGAACAGATATCGGCATTAGCAAGATATATGCCTGAAATTATCTGTTTTGACCAGTCTTGACAAGTTTCCATCAGCGGCCTGCCTCGTCAGGCCGCTGAAAATGGTCTGATTGCAGTGGTGATGTCGTGGGTCGGCTTGCGCTGGCAGCCGGGTTTGGCGGGTTGCATTGGAACGATTCGCTGCAGCACGGACTGGTTACAGCCGAAAGTCTTGTCCCAGATAAACTTTGCGTACTGTGCGGTTGTTCATCACTTCTTCTGGCGTGCCGGCGGCAATGATGGTGCCTTCGTTGACGATATAGGCAGTTTCACAAATATCGAGGGTTTCACGCACGTTGTGGTCGGTGATCAGCACACCGATGCCTTTGCTTTTCAGGTGCTGGATGATTTGCTTGATATCACCCACTGAAATTGGGTCGACACCGGCAAAAGGTTCGTCCAGCAGGATAAACTTTGGGCTGGTCGCCAGTGCGCGGGCAATTTCTACCCGACGACGCTCACCGCCTGACAGGCTCATGCCAAGGCTATTGCGGATGTGGGTGATATGAAATTCTTGCAGCAATCCTTCAAGCTGCTCTTCGCGCTGGGCCTTGCTCAGGTCTTTGCGCAGCTCAAGAATGGCCATGATGTTGTCGCGCACGCTGAGTTTGCGAAAAATGGATGCTTCTTGTGGCAGGTAGCCCAGTCCGGCAGTGGCGCGGCCATGCATGGCAACATGACTGATGTCTTGTCCGTCAATGCTGATGCGGCCCTGATCAGCTCGAACCAGGCCAACGATCATGTAAAAGCAGGTGGTTTTTCCCGCGCCATTGGGACCAAGCAGGCCGACGACCTGGCCGCTGTCAATGCTCAGGCTGACATCCTTGACTACCTGGCGGCCTTTGTAGGACTTGGCCAGATTTTCCGCGCAAAGGGTGCTCATTATTCGCTGCTTCCGCTCTTTTTCTTGGGCTGGATAACCATATGGACGCGTGGCTCTGGCTGGCTGACGCTGCCAGGCTTGGCGCGGCCGACACTCACCTGTTCTTGCTTGATGTTGTAGGTGATTTTTTCGCCGCGTGAGGTGTTGCCGCTCTGCATGACCCGGGCCTGGTCGGTGATGACAATGGTGTCTTTGGGCATGAAGTATTCAATGGTTTTGCCGTCAGCCTGAAGCAGGTCGTCGCCCTGGTTGGGGATTTGCTCGTAATAGGCCGGGTTGCCAACGGATTTGAAATACTCGACATCACCACTTTTGCCTTGCATCAGGGTAACGGTATGGCCGGTGATTTTCAGGGTCCCCTGAGTAATGATCACGTTGCCACGGTAAGTCGCAGTGCCTTTTTTGTCGTCCAGGTCAGCAGTGTCGGCCTGAATATGGATTGGCTGTTCGCTGTCGGAAGGCAGGGCGCTGGCCAGTGCCGGTAGCAACAGGCAGCTGCTGAGCAGCAGGGCGGAAAATTTATTCGGATTCATAACGTCCTCTGACGATAGAAAGCAGGCTGACGGTGCCTTTTTTCAGATAGGCGTTCATGCCCTTGGCGGTGGTTACGCCCTGGGCGCTATTGATTTGTACTGGTTGATCGGTAAAAGCGTGGTCAGTATCGGTCAGGTAGGTCAGGTGCTCGGTAGTGAGCACAAACGGGCGCTGCCTAGCATCGGTGCGTTCGACCCGCACCTGTTCAAATAGCTGGATTTCTTTGCCGTCAGGGCTGGCCTGACCGCGCTGGCCGGTAATATGCCACGGGTACTCGGTGCCGCGATAGAGTTGCAAGTCGGGAGCCGTCATCAGGCTGATGTCGGTTTCCTGAATATGGTCCACCCGCTTGGCGTCAAATTCATAATGCAGCTGCCCTGCTTCATTAAGCTGAATGGTACGGCTGTTGGTCATATAGAAATCAATGGTGCTTTCTTCGCTGCTGCTGGTAAAGCGTTTGGGGCTGTCGGCATCAAGGCTCCAGTAGCCCAATGCGGCCACCAAAGCAGCTGCAGGGAGCAAAATCAGCCAGTTGCGAGTCGGGAAGGCCATAGGAGATTGCCCTACAGGTAAGCCTGGCGAGCGGCATCCAGCCGCCCCTGGGCATGCAAGATAAACTCACACAGCTCACGGGCAGCACCTTCACCACCACGCAGACTGGTGACGGCATCGGCGTGTTGGCGCACAAAGCTGTTGGCGTTGGCCACGGCGACACCCAGACTGACACAACGGATAGCTGGCAGGTCGGGCAGGTCATCACCCAGATAGGCAACATCATCGTAAGCCAGTTGTAGTTCCGCCAGTACTTCATCCAGGGCAATACGCTTGTCTTCGCGGCCCTGAATCAGGGTGGGAATGCCCAGGTTGGCGGCACGGTTTTCGACCACGGCAGACGTACGCCCTGTGATGATGGCGGTCTGGATGCCGTTGCTCATCAGCATCTTGATGCCCTGGCCGTCCAGTGTGCTGAAACTTTTGAATTCACCGCCGTCGGGCAAGAAGTTAAGACGGCCGTCGGTGAGAACGCCATCGACATCAAATACCACCAAGCGTACCCGGCGGGCGCGCTCCAGCAGCTCAATATTGTTGATATCAAGCATTACATGACTCCGGCACGCAGCAGGTCGTGCATGTTGAGGGCGCCAATGGCCTGTTGTTGTGCATCAACCACCGGCAGCGAGTTGATCTTGAAGTCCTGCATGATTTTCAGTGCTTCGGCAGCCAGCATTTCGGGACGGGCTGATTTCCCGCCAATGGTCATCACTTCATCAATAATGGCGTTGCGGGTATCCAGGCCCCGATCCAGTGCCCGGCGCAGATCGCCATCGGTAAAAATACCGGCCAGTGTATTGTCACTGTCGAGAATCAGGGTCATGCCAAGGCTTTTGCGGGTCATTTCCAGCAGAGCCTCGCGCAGGGGGACACCACGGCTGACTGCAGGCAACTCGTTGCCGCTGTGCATGACGTGTTCGACCTTAAGCAGCAGGCGGCGACCCAAGGCACCGCCAGGGTGTGAAAATGCAAAGTCTTCCGGGGTAAAGCCGCGAGCTTCCAGTAATGCCAGAGCCAGCGCGTCGCCCAGTACCAGGCTGACAGTGGTGGAAGACGTTGGGGCCAGATTGAGTGGGCAGGCTTCTTTTTCCACTCCGGCATCCAGGTTGACCGTGGCGGCCTGGGCCAGCACTGACTGCGGGTTGCCGGTCAGGCTGATCAGCGGGATGTCCAGACGCTTGATCAGCGGGACCAGAGTGACAATTTCACTGGTACTGCCCGAATTGGACAGGGCCAGTACCACATCGCTGGCGGTGATCATGCCCATGTCACCGTGACTCGCTTCGGCCGGGTGGACGAAAAAAGCCGGAGTACCGGTGCTGGCCAGAGTGGCTGCAATTTTGCGGGCAATGTGACCCGATTTGCCCATGCCGACCACAACGACACGGCCGGGGCACTGCAAAATCAGCTGGCAGGCGCGGACGAAGTCGTCGTTGATGCGGCCAACAAGGTCGGCAATGGCGGCCTGTTCAAGCTGAATGGTGCGCTGGGCCGAGAGAATCAGGCGATTGGCGGGGATTTCGGTCATCGTGTTCATTTATAAAGAGGCAGAAACAAAAAGGGGATTATATGCCAAAACCGTGACCGGCTTATAGTGTTGAAGGCAGGGAAATCGTTTCCGGTCATTTGTTGCCGAATTTGCCGGTCAATACGCTATCTTTTTCGCGATACTTTAGCTATGGAGGCCAGAGTGGTATTATTTGCCCTTTTCATCTGGGCCGGACACTCCGGCAGAACCGCGAAAACAGGATTGTTCCATGGCCACTGA
>CAZBXG010000033.1:0-15682 GCA_964495925.1 uncultured Thiopseudomonas sp. | reverse complement strand
CCGGCAGACAGGCCACGGGCAATTTTTTTCCATAGCAGTGGCGACACCATAAAGCCAACCACACGATCAAGGAAGCGACGCGCCTGCTGGGCGTTGACTTGATCCATGCTCAGTTCGCCTGGCTCGGCAAAGGCTCCCTGAATGGCTTTTTTGGTAATTTCGTTAAACACCACGCGCTTAAAGCGGCTGTCATCACCGCCAATGGCTTCCCGCAAGTGCCAGGCAATTGCCTCACCCTCGCGGTCCAAGTCCGTTGCCAGATAGATTTCGTCGGCGTCTTTGGCCAGACGTTTCAGCTCATCGACAACTTTTTCCTTGCCGGGCAGAATCTCGTAACGAGCCTGCCAGTCATTGTCAGGGTCGACCCCCATACGGCCGACCAGCTGACGACGGGCTTTTTCCTGCGGACTCAATTTTTCATCAGTCTTGCCACGCCGTGCGCCAGTACCACCAGTGGGCAAGTCACGAATATGCCCCACACTGGACTTGACCACAAACTGGCTGCCCAGAAACTTGTTGATGGTTTTGGCTTTGGCCGGGGATTCCACAATAACCAGCGATTTACCCATAGTTCAGACTGTCCTGGCTTAAAAAGCAGAAATTACGACCCGTCGGGCAGAACACAGTGCCCAACGAGGTACAAATCAATAATAAAGTGGCTATATATAGTGCTGACTGTTTCCGGTCAAGCCCGTCCTTCGTCCGACACTCAGCCAAAAAGCATTTACACCTTAAAGGACAGGCCCCGTGCTTGTCCAATATCCACCCGGGCATCTTGCCATCAGCAATAAAACAAAGTGCGTCAAGAAACGCACTAAATGACCAAACAACACCAAATGGTCGCAAAGTGGTTTATATCAGCCAAACATCTCGCTAGACTGCCTCGGCAGGCACAAAACCTGCAGCTCACAACAACAATAATTCGGGTTCCAGTGCGCCATACACATAGTTACGGTTATCATCGGACCTGGCAGCTGGCCCCAAAAGCAGGAGAGTATTCATGCACAAACTTGCGATTGCATGCCTCACCGCCGCCCTCAGTTTCGACACTTGGGCCGGCACTAGCTCGCTCGGCAAAGGCCTGACCCCACTGGGAGCAGAACAAGCCGGTAGTGCCGATGGGCTTATTCCCGCCTGGACTGGCGGCATAACTCAGCCACCAGCCAACTACCGCACGGGGATGCATCATCCAGATCCATTTCTGGCCGATCAACCCCGTCTGGTGATTGACCGTGGCAATCTGAACGAACATGCCGCCAGCCTGCCCGCCGGGTTGCAGCAACTGGTGGCAAACAATCCTGATTACCAGATCAGGGTATTTCCCACCCGCCGCTCTGCCGCCGCGCCCCAGCGTATTTACGCTGCCACCCACAACAATGCCCAGCAAGCCAAACTGATTTCCAGAGGCAACGGTGTGCAGGGAACCAGTGCCGGCATCCCCTTCCCTGTTCCCCAGTCGGGACTGGAAGTAATCTGGAACCATATCATGCGTTATCGTGGCGACCAGGTGCGAACGTACACCAATCATGCTGCCGTCCTGCAAGGGGGCAAATACACTTTGCTCAAGCGCGAGCGCGACATTCTATTCACCTATGGACATGCCGAACTGAGCCAGCAAGACCTGAACAACACATTGCTCTATTACAAGTACCGGGTGACTGCTCCCTCGGCACTGGCAGGCACCTCCCTGCTGGTTCAGGAAACCATTGACCAGATTCTGGCCATGCGCAAAGCCTGGCGCTATGACCGTGGCGAGCGACGGGTTCGCCGCCTGCCCAGCCTGGCTTATGATGCCCTGCAACCTGACACCAGTGGCATGGCCACCGCTGACGTGGTCGATGCCTACAATGGTGCGCCTGACCGCTATGAATGGACACTGGTGGGCAAGCAACCGATGATCGTGCCGTACAACAGCTACGCCCTGCACCAGCAAGGCATTCCTTATGACGAAATTTTGCAACCGGCCTTTGTCAATCCGCAATTGCTGCGTTACGAGCTACACCGGGTCTGGATTGTTGAAGCCAGTCTGCGTAAGGGATTCAGCCATCCCTACCACAAGCGCCGCTTTTACATTGACGAAGACAGCTGGCAAATTCTTGCGGTGGACCTGTATGACAAACAGGGTCAGCTCAGCGGATTACAGGAAAGCCACTCCATCAACTATTACGAACTACCGGCATTTTTCAGCACGCTGGAAACCATTTACGACTTCAAGCGCCAGCGCTATTTTGTGGATGGTCTAGACAATAACGAGCCCATGTACGACTTTACTGTTGAACTGCATCCACGTGACTTTACCCCCAGCGCCCTGCGCCGTGACGGTAATTAAAATTCATTAACCTACAGCAGGTGGCGACCTGCCCAACAGCAGTCGCCACTTGTCTTTCACATCGCCATCAGGCACACAACAGCCCTGTTTCTGCTTTCTCCTGCAAGCGATACAAGAACGCAAATCCCTGCTCCCACTGACGATGTCCGGAATCAATATTGATATGGCCGGCTCGCTCCAGAATCACTGCCTCACTGCCCCAAGCCGCTGCAAAAGCCAGCGCCCGCTCACGACTGGCTGCATGATCATTGCTTGAACCCACCAGCACGCTTGGAAACGGCAACGCAGTCTGTGGTACAGGAGCAAAATTAACCAGCTCCCTCGGGCAATCAGGTCGCTCGACATCTGCTGGTGCCACCAGCAAGGCCCCCCTGACTTTTGCCAGCATTTCCGGCCTGGCCTGCAGTGTCCAGTGCGCCACGGTAATACAGCCCAGACTGTGCGCAATCAGCGTTACAGGGCCAGATACACCAGCCAGAGTTTGCTCCAGGGTAGCTACCCACTGCTGCAAGCCGGGTTGTTGCCAGTTTTGTTGTTCCACCCTGACCGCATTGGGCAATGTCCGCTGCCAGTGTGACTGCCAGTGCTCCGCCGGCGAGCCGTTCCAGCCCGGCACAATCACATAGGTTTGTTTGTTGGTCATGGTTGCCTCCTGCGTCTTTTTTCAGGGCAGACTCAAATAAATAGACGGCTACTATGCCTCACACTCAACAAAGTGAAAAGAAATATAAAATGATCTTGAAATAACCAAAAAGAATAACCTGTTCAATAAAAAACCGGAGCGCAAGGCTCCGGTTTCGATCAAACAGCAGCAGTACTTATACGCGTTCAAATACGGTAGAAATACCCTGCCCCAGTCCGATACACATGGTCGCCACACCGAAGCGGCCATTATTCTGCTTCATCACGTTGAGTAAAGTGCCGGAAATCCGCGCACCAGAACAGCCAAACGGGTGACCCAGCGCAATCGCGCCGCCATGCAGGTTGACCTTTTCTTCCATCTGGTCGAGCAACTTGAGGTCTTTCAGCACCGGCAGAGCCTGCGCCGCAAAAGCCTCGTTCAGCTCCAGATAATCAATATCATTGATGGTCAGGCCGGCACGCTTGAGCGCCTTCTGGGTAGCCGGTACCGGGCCGTAACCCATGATCGCCGGATCAACACCAGCAACCGCCATCGCGCGTACTACTGCCAGCGGCTCCAGACCAAGATCTTTGGCCCGCTGGGCAGACATGACGATCATGCAGGAAGCGCCATCGGTGATCTGCGAGGAAGTACCGGCAGTTACCGTACCATTCTTCGGATCAAACGCCGGACGCAACGCTGCCAGGCCTTCTATCGTGGTATCGGGGCGAATGGTTTCATCATAATCAAACACCTTGAGGAAACCGTTTTCATCGTAGCCTTCCATCGGGATGATTTCATCCTTGAACTTGCCTTCGACCGTAGCCTTGTGTGCCAGGCGGTGCGAACGCTCACCAAAGGCATCCTGTTGCTCGCGGGTAATGCCGTGCATTTTGCCCAGCATTTCTGCGGTCAGGCCCATCATGCCGGACGCTTTGGCCGCGTACAGTGACAGCTGCGGGTTGGGTTCAACACCGTGCATCATGCTGACGTGACCCATATGCTCAACACCACCGATGACAAATACATCACCGTTGTTGGTCTGGATTGCCTGCACGGCAGTGTGCAAGGCACTCATCGATGAACCACACAGGCGGCTAACGGTTTGTGCGCTGCTGGTGTGAGGAATTTGTGTCAACAGTGAAGCCATGCGGGCGATGTTCCAGCCCTGCTCCATGGTTTGGTTGACACAGCCCCAGATGACATCTTCAACTTCAGCGGGATTAATGGCTGGATTACGCACCAGCAGGCTGTCGATCAGGTGCGCAGACATGTTTTCTGCGCGGGTGTTGCGGTGCATGCCGCCCCTGGAGCGTCCCATCGGGGTACGGCCAAAGTCAACAATGACGGCGTCTCTTGGATTCAAGCTCATTTTATTATTCTCCTGTTAGCCGAAGAAAGATTGGCCGTTTTTCGCCATCTCACGCAGTTTCTCGGTGGGCTGGTACATTGCACCCAGCTCCGCGTACTTGTCAGCCAGCGCAACAAATTCAGCCACGCCAATGCTGTCAATGTAACGCAGCGCACCACCACGGAACGGAGGGAAGCCAATGCCGTAAATCAGGCCCATATCAGCCTCGGCAGCAGTCTCGACAATGCCGTCTTCCAGACAGCGTACCGTTTCCAGACACAGTGGAATCATCATGTAGTTGATGATGTCCTCATCGCTCAGCTCACGGGTGTCATACACAACCGGCGCCAGCACGTCAGCAATCGCTTCATCGACCACTTTTTTCGGCTTGCCGCGCTTGTCGGTTTCATAGGCATAAAAGCCCTTGCCGTTTTTCTGCCCCAAACGCTCGGCCTTGTACAGCACGTCAACGCAGGTTTCACGCTCTTCTTTCATGCGGTCAGGGAAACCTTCGGCCATCACGTCCCGGGCATGATAAGCGGTGTCCATGCCAACCACATCCATCAGATAGGCAGGACCCATCGGCCAGCCGAAACGCTCCATAATCTTGTCGATACGGGTGAAATCGACACCGGCGCTGACCAGCTTGGCAAAGCCGCCAAAGTAAGGGAACAGCACACGGTTGACCAAAAAGCCCGGGCAGTCGTTAACCACAATCGGGTTTTTGCCCATTTTCTGTGCATAAGCAACTGTGGTAGCAACAGCCTCATCGGAGCTGTGCTCGCCACGAATGACTTCAACCAGCGGCATCATGTGCACCGGGTTGAAGAAATGCATACCGACAAAATTTTGCGGGCGTTTCAGGGCTTTGGCCAGATAGTTGATGGAAATGGTCGAAGTGTTGGAGGCAATGATGGTGTTTTCGCCCACTTGTCCCTCTACTTCTGCCAGCACTGCATGCTTGACCTTGGGATTTTCCACCACAGCTTCAACCACGATATCGACGTTGCCGAAATCACCGTAAGACAGGGTTGGACGAATGGCATTCAGGGCTTTGGCCATGTCGGCCACTTCCATGCGCTTACGCTCTACACGACGGGTCAGCAACTTGGCCGCTTCATTCAGGCCCAGCTCGATGCCTTCTTCGCGCACATCCTTCATCAGGATTGGCGTGCCTTTCAGCGCAGACTGGTAAGCAATACCACCACCCATGATGCCCGCACCCAGAACAGCAGCCTGTTTAACCGGTGCAGCAATTTTTTCGTAACCTTTGGCTTTGCGCTTGAGTGCCTGGTCATTCAGAAACAAACCGATCAGACTGGCAGCAACCGAGGTTTTAGCCAGTTTGGCAAAACCTTTGGCTTCAACTTCCAGTGCTTTGTCACGACTCATGTTGGCCGCTTTCTGCATGGACTTGATCGCTTCAACCGGCGCTGGATAGTTCGGACCGGCCTTGCCGGCAACAAACCCTTTGGCACTTTCAAAGCACATCATTTGCTCAATCGGATTGAGCTTGAGCTTTTCCAGCTTTGGCTGACGCTTGGCTTTGTAATCCAGCTCACCGCTGATGGCGCGACGAACCAGATCCAGTGCTGCATCACGCAACTTGTCTACTGGAACAACTGCGTCCACTGCACCTACTTTCAGTGCTTCTTCCGCGCGTGCTTCCTTCCCGGCAGCAATCCACTCAATTGCATTGTCGGCACCAATCAGACGTGGCAGGCGAACAGTTCCGCCCCAGCCGGGATAAATGCCAAGTTTGACTTCTGGCAGGCCAATCTTGGCTTTTTCTGCCATGACGCGAAAGTCGGCAGAGAGTGAAATCTCAAAGCCACCGCCCAGAGCAATACCGTTAATGGCGACAACAGTGGGTACTTCCAGGTCTTCAAAAGCACTGAATGTTTCGTTGACTTGCATGACGCCTTCGATCAGCTGTTCGTCAGGCAAGGCAAACATTTCAGTAAATTCGGTAATGTCGGCACCGACGATAAAGACATCCTTGCCGCTGGTCAGCACGACGCCGCGTACACTGCTGTCAGCACGAATGGCTTCGACAGCTTCACGCAACTCGGTCAGGGCAAGGCGGTTGAATTTGTTTACGGACTCGCCCTGAAGATCGAATTTCAATTCGACAATACCGTCTTCAAGGGCGGATACCGTGAAGGCTTTACCTGCGTAAATCATTCACTGTTCTCCACTGGATAGGAAAGCGTGATAGCGGCAAAGGTCGGACATTTGGTATTTGCAAGTGCATCCAAACAAGACGCCAACCCGTGCAGCCTGGACGCTGCTTTATAGTTATTGGGACCCAACAAGCATTTCATACGCTCGTTTGATTCGGGTCAGCACACATTCAGCCAAAAGCCGGACTTTGTCAAATGCTTTAGTGTTTTTAGGCTGCTAGCCATTAGTAGGGCAGCCCCTGCCGGAGCAGCAAAGCTAAACATAAGTATAGGCAGATGGAACAAACACTGGCCACTGCACAGCAGGCGGAGTAGTCTTTGTCGTGAACGTTTTGTTTGCACCAGACTTCCCACATCTGCCATACAAAGGAGTGCTTTCATGACTTATCAACATATTCTGATTGCCACCGACCTCAGCCCTGAGTGCCATCTGGTTCTGAAGCCAGCGACACAACTGCAACAGGCTTTAGGCTGCAAGTTGTCACTGGTGCACGTAATAGAGCCACTGAGCATGAGTTTTGGTGCCGATGTACCGATGGACCTGGGTATTTTGCAGGAGCAACAAACGGCACAAGCCAGCGAGCGCCTGAAAGAAGTATTGCCCGACTGGCCGGCACTGCGCGAACAAGACTGTCACTTGCGTTATGGCCAGCCACGAGCCGAAATTCATCAACTGGCAGAGGAAATTGGCAGCGATCTGATTCTGGTCGGCAGCCATGGTCGCCACGGTCTTGCTCTTCTGCTGGGTTCAACGGCCAGCGATCTGCTGTCTGCCGCACCCTGTGATGTGTTGGCGGTCAACCTGAAAAAAGAAGTGCCATAGCTGATCTCCTGCATTTAAAAGGGCAGATACTTTCCTTCTTCCATAATCAGCGGGCGTACTTTTTCCAGCTGTGTATCCAGTGAATAGACCATGCTGGAAGCCATGGAAAAAAAGCCCAAAAATGCTTTCAGGTTGGTATCTCCGGCACACACGTCATGGATACGATGCCATAACGCCTGATTGACTAGCTGCAATTGGGCAAAGTCCTGCGGCAACGCACTCAGCTCCCAATCGGCAATCCTGCCCTCACGATGTTTTAGCAGCTCACGCAACACATAAGTGGAAACCGTACGCAACACAAACTCGCTGTCGGTGGCAAACGGCAAATGACAACGCGCCATAGGCTTCAGCCGCCCGAGTATCGGGCAGCCAGACGTTGCCATGATCAGCCCCAGCAGTGATCGCAAGACCACTTCAAGATTGACCAGTTTGCTGTACTCCCGCTCCTCGGTTCGTACATGAGTCCAGGCCTTGCGAAAAGCAGGCAGTCCGCGAAAATCTTCCACTACGGTTTTCAGGTCAACCGCTGCCGGGCAGGCCGGATGCTCGGCAGAATTAAGCGGACAATTGGTGCATTTGTGATAATCCAGACGTGTCCAGTCTGTTACCGGTACGCTCCGGTCGATGGCCAGCACGTCCCGCTCAAGCTCGACCTTATAGTTGAACGTATGCTCATCGTCCAGTGTAATACGGTACTCAACGGCCATATCCTTCCCCTGTTATACCTAGTCGCCTTCAAGCTCTGCCCAGCGCTCCAGCAAAGCATCCAGTTTTTGTTCTGCGGTCTGTAAGCTCTGCAATACCTGTTCAGTATGAGCATGTGGCTGCTGATAAAACTCAGGATCAGAAACCTGCTGCTGCAGCTGTTCCAGTTCAGTTTCCAAAGCATCCATTTGCTCCGGTATGGCATCCAGCTCACGTTGTAACTTGTAGCTTAGTTTTTTCTTGGCGGGCACTATGCCATCATCAGCGACGTTCTGCAGCTGCGGCTCGATTTTTCTCTCATTTGCTTGCTGCAAGTCATCGTTATCGGCCATTTCTGCCTTTGTACCTGTTTTTTCAGTCATGCCGAGCAGCTGTACTGATCCCCCCTGACGCAGCCAGTCCTCATAACCGCCAACAAATTCGCTGACTCGCCCGGAACCATCAAATACCAACAGGCTGGTTACCACATTGTCCAGAAAGCTACGGTCGTGACTGACAATCAGCACGGTACCCTCAAACTCCAGCAGCACCTCTTCCAACAATTCCAGTGTTTCTGTATCCAGGTCGTTGGTTGGCTCATCCAGCACCAGTACGTTGGCCGGTCTGGTGAACAGCTTGGCCAGCAGCAGGCGTGCCCGCTCACCACCGGACAACACTTTGACTGGTGTACGCGCCCTTTCCGGACTGAACAAAAAATCGCCCAGATAGCTTAAAACATGTCGGGACTTGCCGTTAATGGTGACCTGATCGCTGGATTCGGCGACGTTATCTGCTACCGTTTTCTCCAGATCGAGCTGTCCACGCAACTGGTCGAAATAAGCCACTTCCAGCTTGGAGCCTCGCTCAATCTTGCCTGCTGTAGGCTCCAGATCACCCAGCAGCAGCTTGAGCAAGGTGGTTTTGCCACTACCGTTGGCACCTAGCAAACCAATCCTGTCACCACGCTGCAGCACCATGGAAAAGTCTTTTACCAGCCATCGCCCACCCGGATGGGCAAAGCCAACGTGTTCGGCAACAATGACCTGCTTACCGGAGCGCTCGGCGGTCACCAGTTGCAAGTTCGCGGTCCCTTGGCGATTGCGGCGCTGACTGCGCTCTTCGCGCAAGGCTTTCAGGGCTCGTACACGGCCTTCATTGCGGGTACGTCTGGCTTTGATGCCCTGACGAATCCAGACTTCTTCTTGTGCCAGCTTCTTGTCAAACAACGCATTGGCTGTTTCTTCTGCGGCCAGCTGCTGTTCTTTGTGTTCAAGGAAGCTGGCGTAATCACCATTCCAGTCCACCAGATGACCACGATCCAGTTCCAGAATACGGGTAGCCAAATGTTGCAAAAATGTCCGGTCGTGGGTGATAAACAGCACCGCACCATTGAATTCAAGCAACGCCTCTTCCAGCCAGGCAATCGCACCGATATCCAGATGGTTGGTCGGCTCGTCCAACAACAGCAAGTCAGGTTCGGCCACCAGCGCCTGTGCCAGTAATACCCGGCGACGCCAGCCACCGGACAACTCGTCCAGACGTTTCTCGGCAGGCAGCTGCAAACGGCTCAACGTACTTTCCACCAGCTGCTGCAAGCGCCAGCCGTCACGGGCTTCCAGTTCTTGCTGTACGTGCATCAGCTGCTGCAAGTCCTCATCGGTTTCAATCGACAGACTCAGTTGCTTGAAACGCGCAAGCAGCTCGCCGACTCCAGCCAGTCCATCGGACACCACTTCAAACACCGTGCGCTGCTCACCTACCGGCAGTTCTTGCGGCAGTTCACCAATTTTTAAACCTGGTGCACGCCAGATCTCACCCGAATCCGGTAACTGACTGCCCTGCACCAATTTCAGCATGCTCGACTTGCCACTGCCGTTACGACCAATCAGGCAAACCCGCTCGCCTCTGGTAATCTGCCACGACACAGCGTCCAGCAGCGGGTTCATGCCGTACGCAAGGGATATCTGGTTCAACTTCAGCAATGCCATGCTGCTCTCCTTAATTAGATGCCACATAGTTTACCTGTTGCCGGCCCCAGATACTGCACCGCGCATGTTTCCCACTATAACGAAGGGCTGCAAACAGGTAAGCTGTGCAATAATTTTGATCCAGCACAGGCATCTGACAGGCAGTATCATCCGCAAGCGCCATGCTGTTTTGATTACTACGGCCACAGCCGCAACGGATATGTACAACTATGGAGCCCGCATGCGTACACGTTTTCTTTCTTTGCTTACCGCCTCGCTGCTGCTGACTGCAGTACATCCGGCGCATGCTGACAACCGCCTGCAACAGCAGCGGGCGCTCTATCAGAAAGCCAAAACAGAGCTTGAGTCCGGGCGTAGCGACATCTGGCGTAACAACCAGACATTTCTGCAAGACTATCCACTGTCTTCTTACCTGGCCTATGACGCTTTGACCTTGCGCTTGAACTCAGCCAGCAACGCCGAAGTAGAGCGTTTTTTGCAGGAAAACGCCGATCTGCCCCAGCTTCGCTGGATGAAGCTGCGCTGGCTAAGGTTGCTGGCCGAACGCGGCGAATGGCCGCTATTTTTCAAGCATT
Organism: uncultured Thiopseudomonas sp.; assembly: GCA_964495925.1. Taxonomy (GTDB): domain Bacteria; phylum Pseudomonadota; class Gammaproteobacteria; order Pseudomonadales; family Pseudomonadaceae; genus Thiopseudomonas. The sequence continues at coordinate 5,127 of CAZBXG010000033.1, read as the reverse complement.
ACCAGCCCGAGCTACGCTTTACCGAGCTGGACTGCCTGCAAGGTCAGGGACTGCTTGCTAACAACAAGCGCAGTGAAGCCTTTGCTGCCGCAGAAAGCCTATGGCTCAGCAGCCAGTCACAACCCAATGCCTGCGACCCGCTATTTGCCGCCTGGAACGAAGCTGGCCTGCGTACTCCAGACATGATCTGGGCGCGCCTGTTTCTCGCGGTACAGGCCCGCAACAGCGGGCTGGCCAAATATCTATCCGCTGAATACAGCGATCCGGCAGCCGCACAATTACTCAGCGAAGTAGCCGCCAAGCCGGAGAAAGTGCAACAAACCGCTCTCTTTGCCACTGACAGCATGGAAAATCGAGCCATTGTCAGCCTCGGCCTACGCCGTCTGGTACGCAACAACAGTGATCTGAGCCTGAAACTGCTGGAGCATTACAAAACCCGTCTTAGCTTTACCGACGAACAAAAACGTATGCTGGCCCGTGATATCGGTACCCTGCTGGCCAAGCGTTTTGATGCTCGCGGGTTGGCAGTTATGCAGGAGTTTGACCCCAAATCCAGCGATCCACAGGTTGGACAGTGGCACGCCCGCTTGTTGCTGCGCCTGAGCCGCTGGGATGAAGCCCAGAAACTGATCAGCACTCTGCCGACAGAAGTGGCCAGTGACTTGCGCTGGCAATACTGGCATGCCCGTAGCACCGAGTTTGCCAAACCAAACAGCAAACAACCACTCAAGCAGTATCAGAAAATTGCCGGAGAGCGCGACTTTTACTCATATATGGCAGCAGACCACAGCCAGCTGCCTTACCAGCTGAACCACCGCCCAGCTCCGATTGATGCTGCAACACTGGAGCAAGTACGCAACACTCCAATCATCAGGCGTGCTCTGGAGTTTCATGCTCTGGGTGACGAAGTAGCAACTCGTCGCGAATGGCACCACGCCAGCCAGATATTCAGCCATGAGCAGCTATTGGCGCAGGCCAGAATTGCCTACGAGCTGAACTGGTTCAACCCTGCCATCCGTAACCTGGGGCAAGCCAAATACTGGGACGATCTGGATATCCGCTTCCCCATGGCCTACCGTGACGGACTGGTGCGTGAGGCCAAAGCTCAGGGGCTGCACTCCAGCTGGGTCTATGCCATTACCCGCCAGGAAAGCGCCTTTATGCCGACCATCCGCTCCCACGCTGGTGCCATGGGCCTGATGCAGCTGATGCCAGCCACAGCCAAAGAAACCGCCAGACGCTACAACATCCCACTGGCCTCGCCCCAGTCTGCGCTTAACCCTGATACCAACATCAAACTGGGTACCGCTTACCTGAATCAGGTCATGCAGCAATTCAGTGGTAACCGTATTTTGGCCTCCGCCGCCTATAACGCAGGACCTGGCCGGGTGCGCCAGTGGCTCAAGGATGCACAACATTTGCCGTATGACGTCTGGATTGAAACCATTCCGTTTGACGAAACCCGCCAGTATGTACAAAACGTGCTGACTTATTCAGTCATTTATGGTCAGAAACTGGAAGCGCCCGCTCCGCTGGTTGAGTGGCACGAACGCGACCTGACACCTAAAAAAGATTGACCCACCAGCTACAAAAAAGCCCGCACCATGTAATTGGTAGCGGGCTTTTTTTGTGTGTAACAACGAATCAGATCTGTCCTCGCTCCAGGCGATCAACAATCACATCCACCAGCTTCTCCGGCTGGAATTTGGACAGGAAGTTGTCACAGCCAACCTTCTCCACCATCGCCTGGTTGAAGCTGCCCGACAACGAAGTGTGCATTACCACATAAAGCTCGGCCAAGCGCGGGTCTTTGCGAATTTCTGTGGTCAAGCGATAGCCATCCATTTCCGGCATTTCCGCATCGGTGAACACCATCAGCAGTTTGTCGGTCAGAATCTCGCCTTCATCTGCCCACTTTTGCAAACGACGCAGTCCTTTAAGGCCATCGGTTTCGTAATGCACATGCAAACCAAGCTGGGTCAACGTCTCGGTCAGCTGACGCAGGGCAACTTGTGAGTCGTCAATAATCAGGATTTCACGCCCTACTGCTTGCTCCAGCAGCGGATTTTCCAGTTTCTCATCCGGAATTTTGGTATCCATCGGCACGATTTCAGCGAGCACTTTTTCCACATCAATAATTTCAATGATTTGCTCGTCAACACGGGTAATCGCAGTCAAGTAGTGCTGACGACCAGCACTGGAGGGTGGCGGCTGAATCGCCTCCCAGTTCAGGTTAAGAATCCGCTCCACGCCACTGACCAGAAACGCCTGCACCGAGCGGTTGTACTCAGTCACAATAATAGTGCTGTTCTCGGTGGTTTCCTGCGGGCGCATGCCAACCGCCTGCGCCAAATCCACCACCGGAATGGTTTGCCCACGCAAGTTGACCACGCCAATCACATGCGGATGGCGCTGCGGGATGCGGGTCAGCGCCGGCAGGCGCACCACTTCCTGAACCTTGAACACGTTAATGGCAAACAGCTGTCTGCCACTGAGGCGGAACATCAGAATCTCCAGCCGGTTCTCACCCACCAGCTGGGTACGCTGATCAACTGTATCCAGGATACTGCCTGCAAACTTGCTCATATTGCTCTCTCGGTATTCAGGGAATTGATACTATATCGGCATCATTCCATTCAACTTGAAAGCCTGCAAGGGATTTGACAGGCTTTGTTGCAACCCGCGTCTGTTATAGGGTCAATGTACGGCTGGACGCCTTGATGAACTCCTGCTTCAGGTCATCAAACGTATGAACTGCCGGAAACTGCGGAAACTCGGCAATTACATTGTCCGGTGCGTGGAACAGAATGCCGGCGTGGGCTTCGGACAGCATGGTGGTGTCGTTATAGGAGTCACCTGCAGCAATAATGCGGTAATACAGGCTCTTGAATGCGAGCACGGATTGGCGCTTGGGGTCTTTCTGGCGCAACTGGTAATCAACAACCCGGTCATTTTCATCCACCACCAACTTGTGGCACAGCAGTGTCGGAAAGCCCAGCTGACGCATCAGGGGCTGGGAAAACTCATAAAAAGTATCTGACAGAATCACCACCTGAAAACGCTCTCGCAGCCAGTTGACGAATTCAACGGCACCATCCAGCGGCTTGAGGGTGGCAATCACTTCCTGAATGTCGTTCAACTTCAGGCCATGCTCATCAAGAATACGCAGACGCTGCTTCATCAACACATCATAGTCGGGAATATCGCGGGTAGTTGCCTTCAAGGCATCGATACCGGTTTTCTCGGCAAACGCAATCCAGATTTCAGGCACCAATACCCCTTCAAGATCCAGGCAAGCAATTTCCACAGATTCATCCTCAATTTGAAAGCTTGGAGCAGGCTGCCAGGCAGTCCTGCAATAATTGTATGGTTATAGCAAAAACATCTAACAAAGCCGGTTCATTCTGACCGTTTCGCATATACGTTTTGCTATGATGGCCATTCTACCCGATCTATACAAGACTGTGTTATGCCGCTTACGCCCAATATTCAAGCCTTGCAGCACGCCTGCAACGATAAAACTCCACAGCAAATCCTCAAGCTGGCCATGGATGCCTTTGGCGACCAGCTGTGGCTATCATTTAGCGGTGCCGAGGATGTGGTGCTGATCGATATGGCCCGCAAAATCAATCCCGAAGTCAAAGTATTCAGCCTCGACACCGGTCGCCTGCACCCCGAAACATATCGGTTTATCGAAGAAGTTCGTAACCATTATCAAATTTCTATCGAAATTTTGCTGCCAGAGGCCGAAGCGGTCAACAGCATGGTGCGGGACAAAGGCCTGTTCAGTTTCTATCAGGAGGGTCACCAAGAATGCTGCGGCTTGCGCAAGATGGCTCCACTGCGCAAAAAGCTGGCCACTGTTACAGCCTGGGCCACTGGTCAGCGCCGCGATCAAAGCCCCGGTACCCGCAGCCAGGTTCCAGCTGTCGAACTGGACACTACCTTTGCCAGCAACGAACGTCCGCTATACAAATTCAACCCCCTGGCTGCAATGACCAGCGAAGAAATCTGGGCCTACATCCGTATGCTGGAACTGCCCTATAACAAACTGCACGAACAGGGTTACACCAGCATTGGTTGCGAGCCCTGTACCAGACCGGTACTGCCCAATCAGCACGAACGTGAGGGACGCTGGTGGTGGGAAGAAGCAGCCCACAAAGAGTGCGGCCTGCACGCCAGCAACCTTGAGCCAGCCAATTAATACTTTTTTCAATCAAGGGCTTGACAGGCCCGAGGCTCATCCCTAAAATGCGCCTCCATTGGCTACATAGCTCAGTTGGTTAGAGCGCAGCATTCATAATGCTGATGTCCCAGGTTCAAGTCCCGGTGTAGCCACCATATATCAAAGGGTTAGCATTCATTTGCTAGCCCTTTTTTATTGCCTGCCTATAACCTGCCCACATCGTGCCCACGTTTCCAGCTGTGCCGGAAACAAATATGAAGCCTGTAACGAGCCGTTTTATGATCGAATAGGGCGACGTTTGAATGACCATCTGTAACTATCCGGCGAAGGCGGTGACACTAAATACTTTACAGGCCCCAGCCCCCAACTGGTATTTTCTTTTGAGCCGTTTCAACGACCCTGAATATATACCGTAGGCAGCACTCGCTGATGCAATGCCGCAAAGATCACCTGTTGCTTCCCTTCGACCCGGTGGCTAAAGCATGCGGTTTCTGTACAGAAAGCTGCATACGCTCTTTCCCACACACTTCCTTGCCCCGGAAACTCCACCTGCAGCTCAACCGTGCCACACAAATTTTGCAAGTATTTCGTGAGCTGCTCCTGCTCCCAGCGCTGCACGGTATAACGACGAACTTCAGTTAACTCCTGTTGAGCATCACGGGTTAAACGAAAAGACACTGCCGTCAGCCATTGCCTCCCTGCAAGAGCTGGTCAAAAAACTGGCGGCCATCAACGGTATCTCCTGCCGCGACCTGCTTTCTCGCCCGCTCCACCCTCAAACGCAATAGCTCAAGCTTCCATTCATCCGTGCTGACAAAACCCTCGAACGAAACCAAAACCGCCACCGGCTTACCGTGCTTACTGATCTGCACGGATCTTCTCCGAGGCATCAGCAACACCTCACCAAATTTGGTTTTGCTTCGCTTGCTGTCATTAAAGGC
>CAZBXG010000032.1:9838-16450 GCA_964495925.1 uncultured Thiopseudomonas sp. | reverse complement strand
AAAAAACCCGTCTGACAGCAACGCCAGACGGGTTTCCTTACAGCCATGCAACAGCGTGTTATCTAGCCGGCTTATCAATCACCAACTGCAACACCTCTCCTGTTTCCACTTCAGCAGCAAGGCTTGGGCTGACCCACTCAGGAGCACTGGCATCGCCATCGCTGGAGATACTGGCTTGCACTTCAATGCCACTGGCCTTGGACAGCTGCAGCTCGGTCATAACCGCATCAGCATCGCTTAGCTCAATCACTGTCGGCAGGTTGGCAACACTCAGTCGCTGCGCTGCCACCGGGACCTGTCCTGAAGCAGCTGCACGGGCAAACACGAATACGGTGGCGTTCGGGTCTATCCTCGCTGCCAACTCATCACTCAGGCTGACTTCCAAAATGATCCGGCCAGACTGGCTCAACTCACTTTGCTCGGGCATCGGCGGCAACACCGGGCCACGCACTGCTTGCGGGTTGTTTTCACCAAACTCTTCAATCGCCTTCTCGGCCCGCTCAACGCCGGTCAATACCGCCAGTGCGGACGGATCACGCGGGTCCATCGAATCCAGCAAACGGTTCCACGCATCGCGGGCAACATTGAAGTTGCCGGTTTCAAAGCCGGCAATTCCGATCAGTCCCAATGTAGTGACATCCAGCGGGTTGGCTTCCAGCACTTCTTCAACAGCTGTTTGCAACTCGTCGCTCCACTGGCTGCCATTGGCAAAGAACTGCGCCTGCACCCACTGGGCAACAATTTCCGGTGGCCGGCCGGCAGTATCCATGGCACGCGCAAAGGCATGGGCGGCATCCGCCACACGCTGCTCATTCATGTAGCTGCGACCCAGAAAGAACCAGACATCTGCGGCATCCGGCTGAATTCGTACAATGTTTTCCAGACGGGTAACCAGCTCGGTCATTGCCTGCTCACGGGCTTGCGGCTCTTCCAGTGTCGGAATCCGGGTCATCAACGCATCAACCGCCTGCTGCTCCTGCATTAGCGGAATCCGCTCAAGGGTCAGGGCCACGTCATCACTGGCACCCCAGACCATGTACAGGCCAGCACCGGCAACCGGCAGCAACAGGGTGGCAATCAGCGGCAGGGTGATGCCCAGGCTGGCTTTTTGCTGTGGTACGCCCTGCTCCGTATCTTCCAGCAGCTCGCGCTCGGCCTCGACCCGTCCCTGTTCAAACAGTTCCTGCGACAGGGTGCCCTGCTCCAGCTGTCCCTGCAGCTCGGCCAGACGCTCCTGATACAGAGCGACGTTCAGCGCCGTGCGATCTTCTTCAGCCTGATTTTTGCGTACATTAAGTACCGGCCACAGCAACAACAGCGTGGCGCTGACCAGCAATACCAGGGCCAGTAACCAAAAAGTAATCATTTGTCTGTGGATTCCCTTGTTTGATTCAGTAAGTCTTGCAGGCGCTGCTGCTCGTCACCGGACAACTGCTGCTTTGCAGTGTTGTTGCGGCTCTCTTTGCGGCGGCGAACAACGATCGCAACCAGCATCAGCATGCCGAGTCCCAGCAAGGTAAAAGGGCCATACCAGAGCACCAGCGTACGTTTGTCGACCGGTGGCTTATAACGCACGAAGTCGCCATAACGCTCGACCAGAAACTCGACAATCTGATCGTTGCTCATGCCTTCTTCGGTCATCAGCCGATACGTTTCATCACGCAGGTCCATTGCAATCGGCGCATCGGAATCAGCGATATTCTGGTTTTGGCATTTGGGGCAACGCAGTTCTTCTGTCAGTTTCCGATAGCGTTCCCGCTCACCTTCGGTAGCAAACTCGTGGGTATCAATCGCGGCCAGTGCCGGTACCGACAACCACAGGCTGCACAGCAATGTCAGTAAAACTCTTTTCATTGATTGAGCAACCCTTCATAGATTGGAGCCATTTTTTCTTTCCACACCCAATCGTCAACCGCACCCACAAACTTGAAGCGGATGACACCCTCGCTGTCGATGATGAAAGTTTCCGGAGCACCGTACACACCCAGGTTCATACCCAGCACGCCCTTCGGGTCATTGACGTTGAGGACATAGGGATCTTTCAGGTCTTGCAGCCATTTAATTGCCTTAGCTTCATCGTCCTTGTAGTTGATGCCATAAATCGGCACGCCCTGCGCTGCCAGCTGGTTGAAGTAACCATGCTCCGCGCGACAGGTCGGGCACCAGGTAGCCCACACGTTGACCAGTGCAGGCTTGCCAATGAAATCCTCGCGAGTCAGCATGCGTTCGGAATTGCCCAGCATCGGCTGCTCAAACTCGGGAAAAGCCTTGTTCAACAAGGCCGAAGGCAATTCACGCGGATCGTTATGCAGCCCATAAATGGACATCCAGGCAAAGCCGGCCACACCAGCCAGCACTGCCAACATCGCCAATAAGCGTCCTTTAGACATCTGCTTTGTCCTCTTGCTTAGTAGTCAGGGTGTCACGCACTTTCTGCCTAATGCGCGCGCGATAACGGGGGTCCCAGGCCGACAAACAGCCACCCAGAGCCATCAACATCCCACCCAGCCAAATCCAGCGTACAAAGGGCTTGACCTGCAAACGCACCGCCCAGGCTCCTTGCTCCAGCGGCTCACCCAGCGCCACATACAGGTCGCGGGTAAAGCCCGGATCAATACCGGCCTCGGTCATCGGCATCTGCTGCACAATGTACAGACGCTTCTCCGGATGCAGAACGGTAATTTCCCGGTTGTTTTTCAGCACGCGCAAGGTGCCACGGTCAGCTGTATAGTTGGGGCCTTCATGGTGCATGGCCCCTTCAAACACAAAGCTATAAGCACCGAGTTGCACGGTATCGCCCACATTCATTTTCAAGTCACGCTCGATGCTGTAGTGACTCGACAACACCACACCAATGGCGCAAATCACCACGCCGATATGGCCCAGCTGCATGCCCCAATAGCTGCGGGTCAGTTTGCGTACCCCCTTGAGCAAGCCACGGTGGCGGGTCTTGTCCAAAATGTCGCGAATACTGGCCAGCACTACCCAGAAGCTGAGGAAGTAAACCACCAGCACCGCACCGTTGAACTCGTCTGCCATGAAGGTCAGCAACAGGCTGATCGCAGCACTGACCAGCAGTACCGGGCCCAACATTTTCACCAGCCAGTTACCCGGCGTACTTTTCCAGCGCAACACCACACCCAAGCCCAACGCCAGCATCAGCACGCCAATCAACGGGTTGAACAAGGCATTGAAATAAGGAGGGCCTACCGATAATTTGGAGCCGGTCAGCGAATCAAGAATCAGCGGATACATGGTGCCGATCAGAATCATCGCAGTCACCACGACCAACACAATGTTGTTGATCAGCAGCAATGTTTCACGCGACCAAAAAGCAAAACCAACCTTGCTCTTTACCGATGGCGCACGCAGGACAAACAGCGTCAGCGAAGCACCTACCGTAATCAACAGGAAAGCCAGAATAAACAGACCACGATCCGGGTCGGAAGCAAAGGCGTGCACCGAGGTCAGCACACCTGAGCGCACCAGGAAAGTACCCAGCAAGCTCAACGAGAATGCGGCAATCGCCAGCAACACGGTCCAGTTTTTAAACAGGCCACGCTTTTCTGTGACCGCCAATGAGTGAATCAGCGCGGTACCAATCAGCCATGGCATAAAGGAGGCATTTTCAACCGGATCCCAGAACCACCAGCCGCCCCAGCCCAGCTCATAATAAGCCCACCAAGAGCCCAGCGTGATGCCCACCCCCAGAAACGCCCAGGCGACCAGCGTCCACGGACGTGACCAGCGCGCCCAGGCTGCATCCATCTTGCCGCCCAGCAGCGCGGCAATGGCGAAAGCAAAAGCCACCGAAAAGCCGACATACCCCATGTACAACATGGGCGGGTGGACGACCAGGCCAAAGTCCTGCAACAGCGGGTTCAGGTCGCGGCCATCGGCTGGCATGTTGGGCAGAATGCGCTCAAACGGGTTTGAGGTAACAATCAGGAACAGCAAGAAACCAATACTGACCATGCCCATTACCGACAGCACACGCGCCAGCATTTCTTCCGGCAGCTGACGGGAGAAAATCGCGACAGCAAAGCTCCATCCGGCCAGGGTCAAAGCCCACAGCAACAGCGAACCTTCGTGCGCACCCCACACTGCACTGATCTTGTAATACCAGGGCAGCATGCTGTTGGAGTTGTTGGCCGCATAGGCCACGCTGAAATCGTCAATCATGAACGACCAGGTCAATGCAGCAAACGAGAAAAACAGGAAGACAAACTGTCCCCAAGCGGCTGGCTGGCCCAGACTCATCCAGCGGTGATCACCCTTCCAGGCTCCCACCATCGGAAAAAATGCCTGCACTACGGCAAAACATAGTGCAAGAATCATGGCCAAGTGCCCCAGCTCGGGCACAAACAGGGTCAAACTCATTTTTTGTTTTCCTGTGTCGCTTCGTAATGCTTGAGCATGCCGGTTTTTTCCAGAGCATCCTCGACTTCCGGCGGCATGTAGTTTTCATCATGCTTGGCCAATACTTCATCGGCTATCAGCACCTTGTCGTTGTTCAAGCGGCCAAGAGCCACAATGCCCTGCCCCTCACGGAACAGGTCCGGCAAAATGCCCCTGTATTCAATCGTGATGTCGGCATCACCATCGGTGACCACAAAACGCACGGTCAACGCATCTTCATTGCGCTGCACCGAACCTTCCTTGACCAGCCCGCCCGCACGAATACGCGCGTCAGTAGGTGCATTGCCTGCGGCAATTTCACTCGGTGTATAAAAGAGGTTAATGTTTTCACTCAGGGCAAATACTGCCAGCCCCACAGTGGCGGCCATCCCTGCCAAAATCGCCAAGACAATTATCAGGCGTTTCTTACGAACCGGATTCATTTTGTGCCTCCCAACGCAAACGACGAGCTTCCTGGTTTAGATACCTTTTTCGTGCCAACCATGGCAAGGCCACATTCAGGACCATGGCTGCCAGAGTAATGCCAAAGCACAACCACACGTACAAACCGTGCTTGCCCATGGCCAAAAACTCGGCAAAAGAGTTAAAAGCAAAAATCGATTCAGTCATGATTTCCTGCCAGTCAGCTGTGTCACTTCAGCCCGTACCCAGCTGGTACGGGATTCACGACGCAGAATTTCCAAACGCATGCGCATCAACAGCACAACCGCATAAAAGCAATAAAAGCCAAGTACCATCAGCAACAGTGGAATCCACATGGAGGCTGGCATGCTTGGCTTTTCAGTCAGGGTAAAGCTGGCGGGCTGGTGCAGCGTGTTCCACCACTCTACCGAATACTTAATGATAGGGATATTAACTACGCCGACCACCGCCAGCACAGCACAGGCCCGCGCGGCACTGTCACGATTACTGATGGCCTGGCCCAGCGCGATAATACCGAAGTACAAAAACAATAAAATCAGCATCGCAGTCAGGCGCGCATCCCACACCCAGTAAGCCCCCCAGGTCGGCTTGCCCCAGATGGCACCGGTCAGCAAGGCAATAAATGCCATCCAGGCCCCAATCGGTGCTGACTGCTGCAATGCCACATCGGCAATTTTCATTTTCCAGACCAGTCCAACCAGACCGCAAATGGCCATGGACACATAAATTGACTGGGCCAAAAAGGCTGCAGGCACATGAATGTACATGATGCGGAAACTATTGCCCTGCTGATAGTCAGCCGGAGCAATCGCCAGCCCCCACACCAGCCCTGCGGCCAGCAGCAGCACGGCGGCCACGCTCAACAAGGGCAGCCAACGCCCGCTGATGCCATAAAACCACTTGGGAGAACCCAGTCGGTGAAACCACGTCCAGTTCATGCTGTTATCCGCTTCTTCTCAAATAAAATCCGGCTGCTATTCGCCAACGCTAATTTTGATGCCGGCAGCAATCGCCAGCGGTGTCAGGGTAATCGCCAACATCAGCATGCTGCCCATCCATAACAGGAAACCCAGTGTCGGCAACCCTTGCAGAGCCGCCTGCAACACGCCACTACCCAAAATCAGCACAGGAATATATAGAGGTAAAATCAACAAAGTCAACAAAATGCCGCCACGCTTCAACCCCACAGTCAGGGCTGCGCCGACCGCACCGAGCAGACTCAAAATCGGTGTACCCAACAATAATGAGACCAGCAAAACCGGAATATGATCTGTCGGCAAGCCCAGCATCAGCGCCAGTACCGGCGACAACAGCACCAGTGGCAAACCGGAAAATAGCCAGTGTGCCAACACCTTGGCCAATACCAGAACACCCAGCGGATGCGGCGATACGACCCACTGCTCCAACGAACCATCTTCAAAGTCACTACGGAACAAGCCATCCAGCGACAACAGTACCGCCAACAGGGCCGCTACCCAAACCAGCCCGGGCGATAGCGTACGCAGCAACTGGCTTTCCGGGCCGACTGCCAGCGGAAACAGAGAAATGACAATGGCAAAAAACACCAGCGGATTGACCAGCTCGCCGGGGCGACGAAACATCAGGCGGGCTTCACGCACCAACAACAAGAAAAATACCTTGCCCATGCGCTTACTGCCCCAGTTCCAGTTCAAAAAAACCTGCCGGACGCTGCTGCAGCTCATGGTGCGTAGTGAAAATCACCATGCCACCCTGCTCGCAGTGATCCGCCAGATGCTGCTCAAGCTGGGC
>CAZBXG010000032.1:0-9738 GCA_964495925.1 uncultured Thiopseudomonas sp. | reverse complement strand
GCCTGCCCCTGATAGAGAATCTCGCCTTCGGTCGGCTGCATCAGTCCGGCCAACAAACGCAACAGACTGGTCTTGCCGCTGCCGTTCGGGCCGGATACCTGCAACATCTGCCCACGGCCGATTTGCAAGTCCAGTCCGCTAAACAGTACGCGCCAGTCGCGCTCGCAGGTCAGTCCGCGGGTTTGCAAAAAAACATCGGTCACACAGTGGCCTTTTTCAAGAATAATCAGGCGTAACCAGCATGCCACGCATACCGGTCACACTTGGAAATGTGTTTCGATTATACACAGACAAGGACAGGCTAAGGAAATTTGCCATGCAAATAATCCATTTCAATCAAGAACGTAACATTTACTTGCCCTGCACCTCTTCGCTGCATGCTTCGATTGCCTGGCGCAAGCCGCTGTGTCGCTCCACCTGCCGGCTAATTGCCTGTTGCAACACTCCTTCGACCGGCGTTAATAACGACAGCTGCTTGCGCGCACGGGTAATGCCGGTGTACAGCAACTCTTTGGTCAGCACCGGGCTAAAACTGTCCGGCAACACCAGCGCACAATGATCAAATTCCGAGCCTTGCGATTTGTGTACTGTCATGGCAAATACGGTTTCCACCGCCGTCAGACGGCTGGGCAACACAAAGCGGACATGACCACTGCCATCATTGCGCGGAAATGCCACCCGCAACACCGGCCCGTTCGCTTCCGGCACCAGTACGGCAATGCCGATATCGCCATTCATCAGCCCCAGACCGTAGTCGTTGCGCGTCACCATGACCGGCCTGCCGGCATACCAGGGGTTGTCCTTACTGATGTGTAAATGTGCAGACAGACTTTGCTCGGCCAGCCGATTTAGCCCCTCGACACCCCAGTCGCTTTCACGCAATGCACAGAGCAGACGAAAACGATCAAATGCGGTTAACAGCTCACCCGCCCAGTCATTGAACTCTTCATCCAGCGCACGCTTAGGTTTTTGCAACAGTTCCAGATAAGGCGCAAACCCCTGGCGAATCAGCTCCTGTAATTTAGCCCGCGTGGCCTTGCTCCAGTCTACATCCGGCAGTGGCTGACGCAACAAGCTCAGTGCAGCTGCCACATCCATCGCATTCACCGCACCTGCCAGTTTGCCAATGCCCGAGTCTTTGGTAAAACGACGCGACTCTCGCAGCATCACCGTGCGCTGCTCCAGCGGATGCAATCGCGCATCACCCGTTTGCAGCCCGTGCATATCAATGGTTCCGGCACCCTGCCGTTCCAGCTGGGTCAAAGTTTCAACCGTGTAATAACCACCCACCGCATGCAGACATAGCTCTCCCAATACTGAACCAGCTTCGACCGAAGCCAGCTGATCCTTGTCACCCAGCAAAATCAACCGCGCATGTGCTGGCAATGCCTGCAACAGGTTGTCCATCATTTCCAGATCAATCATTGATGCTTCATCCACCACCAGCACATCCAGCAGCAACGGATTCCCGGCATGGTGCCGGAAGCGGCGGGTATCCGGCAGACTGCCCAGCAACCGGTGCAATGTGCTGACCTGATCAGGAATCTGTTCTCGCACCTCTTCACTGACCGGCAATGTGGCAATTTGTCCGCCTATCGACTCGGTCAGCCGGGCCGCTGCTTTCCCTGTCGGGGCAGCCAGGCGGATATGCAGCGGAGGCCGCCCTTGCTCCAGTGCCTGCTGCTGCAACAGCGCCAGCAATCGCACCACTGTCGTGGTTTTGCCCGTACCCGGCCCACCGGTAATCAGGGTAAAGCGCCCTGAAGCAGCCATCGCACAGGCAATTTTTTGCCAGTCGTTACCACCGTTGGCTGCCGGAAACAGCTGTTCCAGTCGGGCAGCAAAACCGGCATCGGCTACAACGCCCTGCTGCAAGCGCTGCACTACCTGTTGCGCCACTCCGGCTTCATGCTGCCACATGCGATACAAGTACAACCGCTGGTTTTTCAGCACCAAAGGTGCCTGCTGCTCTCGTGGTTGCGTGGTGACCAGCGGGCTGGTTTGCAACAGCTGTAGCCATTCACCCAGCGTGCGCTGTTGCCACCATTGCAGCGGCCCCGGCCATGAAGTTGGTGCGCTGCCCAGCGCTGCCAGCTCATGTTGCAACACATCCAGCCGCAAACACACATGCCCGTCCTGCAACTGCCGACTGAGTAATGCCGCCAGTATGGCGACGGCCACTTCATCTGCCGCCAGCTGCAAACAAAAATCAGCCAGCGCATAATCCAGCGGACGAATCAGTCGTTCACGCAGCCAGGCCTGTAACATTGCCCGTCCTTCCGTGCCACCCGACTCTTCCTGCTCCAGCATCGCAAACAAATCCTGCTGCATCAGGCCACCTCCCCTGCTGCGGCGGCAAAGGCCGCATCCAGTTGCTCAATCAGCGCCAGCGGCGGCTTGACGAAATGCAGCCCCTGCTGCGGCCCTTCAATGCCACGCAAAAACAGATAGGCCACGCCACCCACATGCTCGTCATAGTTATAGTCCGGCAAGCGGCTACGCAATAACCGGTGCAATGCCAGACTGTACAGTGCGTATTGCAGGTCATAACGGTGCTTGAGCACACAATCATCCATTGCCTGCGTTGTGTAGGCTGCCGCATTACTGCCCAGCCAATTGGATTTGTAGTCAGCCAGGTAGTAACGGCCATCCTGCACAAACACCAAGTCAATAAAACCCTTGAACATGCCGTTCATCGTATTGGGCAACAAGGTGGGACGGGGCTTATTCCGTAAAATATATTCCTGCACCAGATCGTCCAACGTCTTGCTAGTGACCTGATGGCTGGCAAACCAGAACTCCATCTCGTTTTGCCAGTCCTGCAAGGCACCCAGACAAAAAGAACTGTTGTCTGGCAGGGCAAAGCCGGTTGCCAGCAGTGTTTCCAGCCACTCAATCAGCACTTCTGCCTGCTCCGCATAGCCGCGCTGTCGGCACAAGTCAGTAACGATCTTGCGCCGTAACGCTGCCGAACCCAGTTGGTCGGCTTGCATCACCTGCTCCAGCAACAGGTGCAAAAACGTACCGGGTCGTGCACCACGGGCAAACGAATGAATCCCGCCTTGCGCCAGCATTTGCTCGTCAATGGCAAAACCGTCCTGCTCGTCATCTTGCAGCACTTGAGCCGTTTGCGAATCAGGTGCACGCACATGCACACCCCTGGCATCCAGCGCACTGTAAGAAGCAATCCACCATGATTCATGCTTTAACTGTGGTGCCGGGCGACACTGTGGAACAAAACTGCTGTCCGGCTCCTGCCAGCACAGATCGGTGACTGCCGGCAGCTCACTGCTGGCAATATGCTCACCTACCAACTGTGCTACACCGCCTGCCAGCTCACCGCCCAATATATGTCCAATGGCACTGGCACCAAACGCCTGATTCAGATTGGCCATGCCCAGCCAGCACGCATGCCTCGAACGGGTCAGTGCTACATATAACAAGCGTAGATCTTCCGCTAAACGCTGCTTTTCCAGCACAGTCAGCAACGCAGCATCATCCGGCTGCTGACAAATCTGCCGCTGGCCATCAACGCTGACCAGCTCGCCTTTCTTTGGTTTGGCTTCACGGTGGGCACAAATAAACGGCAGGAATACCAGCGGATATTCCAATCCTTTTGATTTGTGAATCGTCACCACCCGCACCAGCGCGGCATCGCTTTCCAGTCGTAGCACCTGCTCTTCCGCTACCCCAGACGGATCCGCATGTGCCTGCTGCAGAAACTCCAGCAACGCGGGCTGACCATCCAGCTCCCGTGCGGCCTGCTGCAATACTTCCGACAGATGCAGCAAATTGGTCAGCGCCCGCTCGCCCCGCACCTGCTGATGCAACCGCTGCGGCAAGTTGTAGTCATGCATCAGCTGACGCAGCATCGGCAGCACGCCCTGTTGCTGCCACACCAGCTGATACTGTTTGAAGCGCAAGACGCTTTGCTCCCACAGCAGCTCGTCCTGTTGCAGCGCATCCAGCTCGGCCAGCCCCAAGCCTAACGTGCTGCTGGCCAGCGCTGACTTGAGCACCCGTTCATCTTCTGGGTGTAAACAGGCCGCCAGCCAGAACTGCACATCTTGTGCCTCATGGCTGGCATAGACGGAATCCTGATCAGACAGGTAGACCGAACGTACCTGACGCTGTAACAGCGCTTCACGAATGGCCCGCGCCTCCATGCGGTCCCGTACCAGCACGGCAATATCACCGGGGGCCACCGCAGTAAATGCTTCACCCTCGGCATAGCCGGTATTTGCATCATTCAGCAGCCGTACAATCTCGCTGGCACACACATCCGCCATCTGCCGCTGATAGTCAGTTTTGCTCCAGCCCTTGCCATCCTCTTTATCCGGCATGCTCCAAAAAGTCAGCGCAGGCAATGATGCACCTGCCGCCTGCCAGACTTCTTTGCGACCACTGGCCTGCACCGGTACAAATGGCAACGGGTTATTGTTCTTGGCATCGCGAAACAAAAAAGCACCGCTTGCGCTCTGTTGCTCGGCCCGCTCAAACAGCGCATTCACCGCAGCCACCATCGCTGTGCTGGAACGGTAGTTAGTGTCCAGGCTGTAATGACGGCCTGCCGTGTGCTCTCGCGCCTTTAAATAAGTATGGATATCGGCACCACGGAAACTGTAAATCGCCTGCTTCGGGTCACCGATCAAAAACAACCCGGTATCAGTGTCATTGTCTTCCAGCCGGTACACCCGATCAAAAATGTCGTACTGCACCGGGTCGGTGTCCTGAAACTCGTCAATCAGTGCCACCGGAAACTGCTGACGAATAATCGCCGCCAGCGCCTCACCGCGCGGCGAGCGCAACGCAGCCTGCAAATCCAGCAGCATGTCGTTAAAGCCAATCTCGGCCCGCTGCCGCTTTTCTTCGGCAAAACGCTGACGTACCCAGTTGGCCGCATGCCACAGCGCACGGTCCGGTACCTGGCTAGCCAAACCGGCCAACTGCTGATGCAGCGTGGCCATCGCCTCCAGTGCCGGATGCTGCGGTGGCTGATGCGGTTCTTTCCAGCTTTCGTGCCAGCCATCGGGCGACAAACGTTTGATCGCTGCATCAGTCAGGCCGGTGTCCAGCTGGTCGGGTTCAGCACACCACTTTCGTAGCAGCTGCAGCCAGCCTTGCAGCCGAGAGGCTTGCAGCTTGCGGCCATCCACCTGCTTGGCATCAATCGCAGCCATAGCCAGGCGCTCCAGCTCGTCAAGCCAGACCGGCCAGGGTTGCTTCAGTGCTTTCAGCTCCGCTTGCAGTTGTTCACGTCCCTGCTCCAGCACTTGTTGCAAGCTGTTGTCACCCGTTGCCGGCAACGCCACCTCGGTCGCCTGCACTGCGCGTGACAGCTGCTGCCACAAACCTTCCGGGCTACCCCAATGCTCACACACCCACGCCACCTGCGCTCCGGCCAGCGGATAACATTGCTGCCGCCAATAATCCCTGACCACCTGCCTATACAAGCGCCCCTGACTGCCCTGCACTTCCTGGTCAAACAGGCTGCCACTGGCAAAAGCATGTTCACGCAGCATGCGCTGGCACCAGCCATGAATGGTCTGAATGGCCGACTCGTCCATCCACTGCGCCGCCGTATCCAGCCGGTAAGCACAGGCCGGCCATTCTTCAGCCGGATAACTATCTTGCAGCTCGGTCAAAAACGGATCTGGTTTTAACTGACCACGAAACACCTGTGCCGCTTCCACCAACCGCGCCCGAATCCGGTCACGCAGCTCACGGGTGGCCGCCTCGGTAAAGGTCACCACCAGTATTTCCGGCGGCAGCAACATGCGCGCAAATGCCTGTTCGCCGCCATGGCCCAGCACCAGCCGCACATAGAGCGCAGCAATGGTATAAGTCTTGCCCGTACCGGCACTGGCTTCGATCAGGCGGCTGCCATACAAAGGAAAGTCAACAGGGGATAACGCTTGCGGCAAACTCATTCGATTTCTTCCTTTTGCGGGTAGGCAACAAACTCAAGACTCAGCTCTAACAGCCCGCCATACAGTTGCTGCGTCCATTGTTCCAACCCATGATTATGCAACGTGGCAAAGTCGGCAAACTGCCGCTGCAACACGGCCTCGCGATCGCGTTCGCCACTGCGCTGATAACCACCTTCGTAAGCAGCCTGTGCAGCTTCATAGCACTGGGCTTCTTCTTTACCTGACGCTTCCACCCGCAGCCACTCCATCGCGCTCAAAAATGCCACCGGTAACGGTTGCTGCATGCCTTCCTGCCAAGCTGCCAGCCAGTTATTCAGCTGCGTGGTTGCTTGCTCCTGTGGCAGGCTGCCCAGTCTGACCCAGCCATCCTCGGCATACATTTCGGTCACCGCTTCCACACCGGCAGCGTGCAGCAACACATGATTAAAAACCGGGCGCAACAACGCACTCCAGCGCCATTGTTTGCGCTTGTCACGCAGCATCCCGGTGACCAGCAGCGGCACCACTGCCGGGCTTTTGTTAGCGGCTTCCCTGTGGATGCCACCCAGCCAGCTTTGCAGGCTAACACCCTCACGACTGGCTTCCAGCATCACCGGCGTTTCATCCAGTATCAGTGCTGCCAGCCGCTGCTGATACTGCTGAAGCTGCAATACCAACGGCTCAACCAGCTGATCCACCAGTTGTTCACCAAAGCCCAGCAACGGCAGTTCACCGCTGCGCTGCATTCGCGCAGCTCCGGCCTGCATGCTGGCAGCAAGATCCCCCGCCCCATCAGCTGCTGCGCGCAGCAGCTCCGACTTCAGCTGATAGTTCTCCAATCCGTCCAGCACAAAGGGTTCATCATCCTGCGTGTCTTCCACCTCATGCTGCAAATACACCTTGAAGCGCTGGGCAAAAAACTGCTGCACCGGCCTGCGGACAAAACGATACAGGGCATCCGCCGACAACGGCTCATCCTGCTGCACCGGTGGCAAACGCCCATCAACAACATTGGCAGCCAGCGGCTCGTGCAACACCTGCCACTCTTTGGCATAGGTATAGAAGGCAGCGTCCGCCCCAGAAAAATACGCCGCACTGAACGGCTGTAACGGGTGCTCTGTCGTCAACGCCTCATCCAGCGGCCTCCCATCCGAGCTGCGCCAGCCCTGCGCCAGATGGTCACGCAACTGCGCTACCAATACCGAGGGCGTGCATTCGCTATTGTCCTGCACATTGCGGCCCACCCAGCTGACATACAGCAACTGCCGCGCTGCCAGCAGAGCTTCCAGCATCAGATAACGGTCATCTTCACGCCGCGAGCGGTCACCGGGCCGATAACTGCCAACCATCAGGTCAAAGTCCAGCGGCGGCTGAATGCGCGGATAATCGCCATCATTCATGCCCAGCAGACAAACCATTTTAAAAGGAATGCTGCGCATTGGCATCAAAGTACAAAAGTTGACTGCACCGGCCAGAAAACGCTGACTGTCACGCCCACCATCCAACGCATCCAGCCAGGCTTCGCGCACCACTTCCAGTGGCAGGCTTTGCACAAACCCGCTGTCGGCACAGGCTTGCAACCAGCTATCCAGTGCTTTTTGCAGCTGGTCGAGCAACAACTGCTCATCCTGTCCGCTGCCGACAAAAAAATCGTCCAGCAAACGAAACAGTAACGTGCCCCAGCCTTCCGGCGTATGCTCGGCACGCAGTTCTTGCTCCAGCCCACACAACGCCTGAAACAGCAAATACAGCGGCCCCAGCGCCGCTGCTTCCAGCCCGGCCACTTCAGCATAAGGCTCAATCTCGCCCAGTGCGCCCGACTGCCCCATGGCATAACCGGCCAGCATGCGCTGCAACCCAAAGCTCCAGGTGTTTTGCTGCAAACCATCCGGCAAACCGAAACCGGCCCGCTGTTGTGCATGCAAGCCCCAGCGTACTCCGGCACCATCGAGCCAGCGCTGCAACAGCGGCAAGTCATCCTCGCGCACGCCAAAACGCTCACGCAATGCCCCCACATCCAGCAGGGTCAGTACATGGCTGCGCGTCATCCGCAACTGCGGCAGTTGCAACAACAGTTCCAGTGCGATCAGCAGCGGCTCCTGCCCGCGCTGGCCCTGATCCGAAACAGCAAAAGGAACGTGTCGTAAATCTTTGCGCTCAAACTGGCCAAATACCGCCTGAATATGCGGGGCATAACGGTCAATATCCGGCACCATCACAATCACGTCCCTGGGCTGCAAGTCCGAGTGCTTGCTAAAGCAGTCCAGCAACTGATCATGCAGAATTTCAACCTCCCGCTGCGGGCTGTGTGCGCTGTGAAAACGAATCGAACCGTCCTGCTGCACATTTACTTCCGGCCACAGCTCAGTGGTTTCCCGCAACGGACGCAAATTTAGAATATCGCTGTGCAACTGGGTCAGCAGGCTGTCCGCTGTTTCTTCATGAAACAGGTCAACTTGCTGCCGATGTGCTGCGAACAGGGTTTCATAACTGGCCTTGTTGTCGTGTTCTTGCAACAAGGCAATATAGTCACGTCCCTGCTTGCCCCAGGCTGCAAGCAGCGGATGCGCGTGCTGGTGCAAATCTTCCAGCGCCAGCTCTTGCGGCATGCCGTCCCGTCGCTGGTGCCGCGCCAGACTGCTGCGTAACAAATCCTTGTCGGCCACAATATCGCCCCAGTAATACTGGCACGGGTTATGTACACACAGAATCACCTGACTGAAACGCGCCATCGCGGCCAGTGCCTCCAGCGTTTGCGCTGGCAACGAGGAAATACCAAATACAATCACCCGTCGCGGCAAGCCTGCCGGGCGCTGCTCGCAGGCCGCCAGTGCCTCAACAAAACGCGGATGCACACTGGCACGGCTGCCATCCACTGCAGCAGTGCCAATGTCACGCAACAGACTGCGCCACAGCTCGGCCTGCCAGGCCAGTGTTTGCAAACGGGTTTGCTCGTCGCCTGGCGTGCTGTCCGGTTCCAGTTGCAACACGTCACTCTGGCTATCAATCCGGTCCAGTCCATTCGCCCAGCCTTCCAGCCAGTCAGCCCGATACACCTGATACTGGTCGAAAATATCGGCAATACGCTGACACAGCTGATACAACTTGCGCTGCTGTATGTCCTGCGCCAAAAAACGTTGTAACGGCACAAAACGCGGATGCTTCAACAATGTCGGCAACAGTCGCATCAAGCGCCAAACCAGATTGGCTTTGTCCAGTGGCGAGTTGTCGGCAATCTCGGACTCTTTTAATACCGCCCGATAACTTTGCCAAAGAAAACGTGCTGGCAAACTGACCTGAATTGAAGCGGCAATGCCCAGCCCGCTATCGGCAGCCAATGCATGCTTGAGCCACTGCGCCATGCCGTTGCTTTGCACCAGAATCGTCTCCTGCTCCAGCGCCTGCAAAGGATGCTCGCGCATCCAGTACACCAGCACATCACGCAATTGCTCCATCTGGTTGGCGTGGATCACCATAAATCCGGGAGTCAGCGCAGCCATTACTTGCATTTTATATATATCCTTGATTACAGCCAGGGCTAAGCGATTAGCGCTTTATTCAGCAAACATTAAGCTAATGGAATTGATTTTAAATAATTATTTATCAATAATCGACTTCGGCTAGCGTGAGCGGTTATCGCCGGCTTGACCTTTGGTCTGAAACCGACCAATGTCTAAGCGACTCGTGCCATGGGTACGTGTTCTAGTACAACAGCTTGATTTCAGCAATCAACTTTACAGCGTTTCCCCCGGAGATAATAACTAATGAAACTGAAAGCAATCGCTCAAACCGTGAGCCTCAGCGCACTGGGTCTGGCCATGGCCATCCC
>CAZBXG010000031.1:0-18087 GCA_964495925.1 uncultured Thiopseudomonas sp. | reverse complement strand
GCACGGACTGCAACACCCAAGCAATGCAACAGGTGTTTGGTATCGCCGCTGTTTACTGCCTGGACGAGAAACGCTTGAATATCCTCATCCGTTTCCAAAAAAGTTTCCGCATCAAATGGCTTTATTTTTACTGGTTGCAGCTCGCTCATCACAGCAGTGCCTCTATGCCTTTGCGCTCTAAAACATTCAGCAATTTTGTCGAAGTGCCGCGTGGGTTTTTAAGGCCTTGCTCCCACTGTCTAACGGTTGATGGACTGATGTTTAGCAACGTGGCAAATACTGTTTGGCTCAGCTGGTATTTTTCGCGCAAATTACGAATGTTTTCACTGGTGTATTGCGGCAAAGGCTCTTCACACAGCAGCTCGTATTCACGCATTTTACGTTGGTCGATAAAACCTAAATCATGCAGGCCCTGTGCGGTTTCCAGTACGGCAGCTGTGATGGAATTGTCTTTTTCAATGCTGCTCATAACAAATCTCCTGTAGTTCATCTTTTTCCGTTAATTGGTCGAGCTGCTTTTGTACTTTCCCAACAACCATAACACTTAGTAGCACAGTTTATTCTGCTTCTCAAACGAAAACCACTACGTTAGGCCACCAAACCACGGTTCATCTCTGCAATCACCCAGTCCATTCTGTCGCCAAACAGTTGATACATTTTGCCCAGCCCGCCCTGCGCATCAAAGGGCGGCATGTCGAGGTCGTCGCGTTCAAAGTGGCAAGACACTGCAATATGGTCGCGGATCAGGTGCAGCCAGGCCAGTTGCTCGTCGTTAAACTTTTCCCCGGCGCCGGCGTGGTGGCCAAACACCCAGTCTTTAAAGTTGCGCTGCACCGTGCTGCTAAAGGGCGTGATGGTGGCATCCAGCCGGGTGACGCGGCGAATCAGGCCAACCAAGGCTGTGAGTTCGCTGACGGGGTGGCTGGCCGTGGGCACTTTATCCAGCAGTTCATACGCTTGCCACACTCGTAGCGGAGCCAGTTTGGGGCGTTCTTGTTTGAGTTTTTCCAGCAGGCTTTTGAGCTGCTGGTAGGTAACTTCGCTGCGCCGTGCGGGCGTGCGAAAGTAAATGCTGAGCGCGTCGATTTCATCCTGATGCTCGCGCAGGTAGTCGGCAAACTCTTGTGTGAGTGCTTCGGCATTGCTTTGGCTGTCGCCGGCCCACTCGGCTTTGGTGAGCTCGTCCAAGTCGTCATGGACAATGGTTTGCTCTTTATCACGGCGGATGCTGTCGATCAGCTCGATCAGCTCGCCGTTCAAGACTTTGGCCACTTCTTTAACCAGCTGCTGCTGCGCCTGCTCGCGGGCTTGGTCACCGGGATCACTGCCTACCGGCTGCCCGGTGATTTCCAGTGCTTTGGCTTCTACCCGATCACCGTCAATGGCGTTAAACAGCTCGCCAACAATATTTAGCAGCGGTACGCCGCCGGCTTTTTCGGCAATGCGGGCGCGCTCTTTGTCATCCAGCTGCTTGTCCAGCCGCGCCAGCCGCCCGGCCAGTGAGGAAACGGTATCGCTGTCGCTGGCACCCAGCATCACGCCCATGGCCAGGTCTTTTAGCGCCACGCTGGGCTTGGTAATCAGCGGCTGGCTGGCAGTTTTCAGCGATTTGGTCACGCCGATAGCGTCCACAATGACATAGTGGGTTTTGGCGCTGGTGGCCGAGGGGCTGACCTTTTTCAGGCTGTCTTTATCCAGCGTGCGGGTGCCCCGGCCTTTCATTTGTTCAAAGTAGTTGCGGCTTTTCACATCACGCATAAACAGCAGGCATTCCAGTGCTTTAACGTCGGTGCCGGTGGCAATCATGTCCACGGTGACGGCAATGCGCGGGTAGTAATCGTTGCGCAGCTCATTGAGGATGGTTTTCGGGTCTTCGCCTTTTTCCAGCACCTGACCATCGGCATTAAGCCGGTCTTGGGCCACTTTGTAGGTCACCTTTTTGCAGAATTGGTTACTCTCGCCAAATTCTTCACGCACGGTCTGGATAATGTCATCGGCGTGGCTGTCGGTTTTGGCAAAAATCAGGGTTTTCGGAACTTCTTGCCGACCGGGGAAGATGGTGGGCAGGCTGTCGCGAAAGGCTTTGATGACGGTGCGGATTTGATCCGGGTTGACGATATCGCGATCAAGCTGTTTGGCGCTGTAGGCTTCGTCTTCGTCCTGGGTTTCCCAGCGTTTTTTGCGGGTTTGGCGCTCGCGCCGCTCGACCTGCTGCTGGGCGCTGATGGTGCCGCCCTGAGTGGATTTTTCGGTTTCAATCACAAACACTTCATGGCCCACATTAACGCCATCGGCCACGGCTTTTTCGTGGTCGTATTCACTGACCACGTTCTTGCGGAAAAACCCGTAGGTACGGTTATCCGGCGTGGCGGTCAGACCCACCAGGTAGGCATCAAAATATTCCAGCACCTGCCGCCACAGGTTGTAAATGGAGCGGTGGCATTCATCAATAATGATGACGTCAAAAAACTCCGGCGGCACTTTGGCGTTGTAGCCCACGGGCAGCGGCTCTTTGGGCTGCACCAGCTTTTCGGCTTGGTTTTGTTCTTCTTGTGCTTCATCCAGCGGCTCATCTTTGAGGATGGAATACATGCGCTGGATGGTGCTGATATAGATCTGCGCATCGGTGGGCACGTGCGGGCTTTTCAGCCGCTGCACGCTGTAAAGCTCGCTGAATTTACGGTTGTCATCATTGGGCACAAAGCTCAGGTACTCTTGCTCGGCTTGTTCACCCAGGTTTTTGGTATCTACCAAAAATAAAATACGGCTGGCATTGACCGGCTCTTTGAGCAAGCGGTAACTGGCGGTGATGGCGGTAAAGGTTTTGCCCGCACCGGTGGCCATCTGGATCAGCGCCCGGGGTTTGTCCTGCTTGAATGAGGCTTCAAGGTTGGTAATGGCGGTGATTTGGCAGTCGCGCAGGCCGCTTGGGTCCAGCGCGGGCATCTCTTGCAGGCGGGCGCGTAGGGTTTTGTCCTGTTTGCACCAGCGTGCCAGGGTTTGCGGGCGGTGGAAGCTGAATACTTCCCGCGAGCGTGGCTGCGGGTCATCGTTATCGGTAAAGCGGGTGATGACGCCGGTGCTTTCATAGACAAAACGTAGCGGCTTGTTGTTAATCCACTTGAGTTTTGCGTTGGCGTAGCCCTGGGACTGGTCTTCCACCGAGGTGATTTTATCGCCCCAGCTTTCCGGCTTGGCTTCAATCACGCCCACCGCCTCGCCATCCACAAAGAGCACATAGTCCGCCGGGCCCACATCGGTTTGAAACTCGCGCACGGCCACACCTGGCGCAGCCGAGAAGTTCATTTGTTTGATGTTCTGCACTGCCCAGCCGGCCTGTTGCAGCAGCTGGTCAATCTGGTCGCGGGATTTCTGCTCAGGGTGTTGATTAGGCGCTGTCATCACTTTCCCTTTGTAATGTCTGAAAGTGTTTGATTATAAGCGCTTAATGGCAAAGTACCAGCTAACGGCGGCGTACCAGTCCGATATTCATACCAAGCAGCCCTTCTCAGCCAGCCACATAAAAGATCCATAAAGGGCTAAATATTGCCGGTGTTATGGATCTTCCATGCTGTTTAGGCATTAAGGTGTCGAGTCCGCCATCCGTAATGCAGTCCCACCATAAAAAGCAGCCTGTTTGAAAAATCCGGCATCGTAGAGGGCCAGCAAAATTATTTCCTGCAGGATTTCACGCAATGCATCGTAGCTTGAGCTTGTGGTGCTTAAGTCATACTGCTCCAGCATCCGGCTGATGGCGGGGTGGGTCATGGCTTCATCTTCCTTAATACAGCGGCCAAAGTGGAGAGGTTTTTGGACCGGTAAGCAGCAGCTATCGTGTCTATCAGCTCTATATTCATTCCGGCAGGCAGATCAGCACGCAAGTCATCTTCCAGATACTCCTGCATGCTGCGCTGCGTTAATGTGCCCAGCCCACGCTCGTAGCGGATTTTGTCACACAGCGCTTTTTCCACCGAAGCAAACAATATCCCGCCGTCAACCGGGTCAAAATGCCAGTCAACTCCAAGCGAGTAGGCGGCCAACGGAACTTTTTTATAACTGAACCGCCCCAGCGGGGTGTCAAACAGCTTGTTGTTTTTGCTGGTTGCAGAGGTTACCTGCTCTACGCGCTCCGGGATCACTCCGTGCCAGCCCAGCGCATACTCAAAAGACACATAAGAAGGCGCATACAAGCCGTTAGCAATTGCCAGTCGATTAACAGGCTGCGTCCGGTAAACCGGCGCGAAACTGTAAAATCCTTTCTTCAGACGAATCAAATCTCCAGACGCAACCAGACTGGAGATTTTGTTGTTGATATTGCCCACACTTCCCGCCAGCGCACCCGACAGCATCTCGTGCTACACCAACGAAACAGGTAGCTTACTGGCCAGCTCGACAAGCTTCATATCAATACTTCAGCATAGATAATACCGGAACACAGTATTATCTAGTCAAAATAATTAATCAATCAAATGCCGAATCCGCCATGCCCGGTGGATTTTCGGGTTGCGGGCAAAGTCCGGATCAATGGTCTGGGCGCTGATTTCTTCAATCTGGTAACGCTCTGCCAGTTCCGGCTCCAGCTCAAAACGGCGGAAGTTGTTGGAGAAGTACAGCACACCGTCTTTGGCCAGCAGGCGCATGGCTTCGTTGATCAGCGTGCGCTGGTCGCGCTGCACGTCAAACACGTCCTGCATGCGTTTGGAGTTGGAAAAGGTCGGCGGGTCGATAAAGATCAGGTCATACTCGCCCCGCTCTTTGGCCAGCCACTGCATGACATCGGCCTGGACCAGCTGCTGTTTTTCAGAAAAGCCGTTCAGCGCCAGGTTGCGCCGCGCCCAGTCGAGGTAGGTTTTCGACAGGTCCACGCTGGTGGTGGTGCGGGCACCGCCGGCAGCCGCGTGTACGGTGGCCGCGCCGGTATAGCAGAACAGGTTGAGAAAGCGCTTGCCGCGGGCTTCGCTGGCAATGCGCAAGCGCATCGGGCGATGGTCCAGAAACAGGCCGGTATCCAGGTAGTCGGTCAGGTTGACCAGCAGCTTGACGTTGCCTTCCTGCACTTCCAGAAATTCGCCCTGCTCGGCCTGGCGTTCGTACTGGCGCAAACCGGTCTGGCGCTCACGACGCTTGACCTGTACACGCTCACGGGGAATATCCAGCGCCTGCGGAATCGCGGCCAGGGC
This sequence comes from uncultured Thiopseudomonas sp., assembly GCA_964495925.1. Taxonomy (GTDB): domain Bacteria; phylum Pseudomonadota; class Gammaproteobacteria; order Pseudomonadales; family Pseudomonadaceae; genus Thiopseudomonas. The sequence goes on along the minus strand of CAZBXG010000031.1, from coordinate 12,907 downwards.
ATCCAGCAGCCGGGCGTGCGCTTTATCGGCATCCACGGATTTGGGTGCGGCATATTCCTGTACGTGGACATGCTCGCCATAGACATCCACCGCCACCGCGTATTCCGGCATGTCGGCATCGTACAGGCGGTAGCACTGGATTTCATTCTGGCGCAGCCAGCGTGACAGTTGCTTGCGATTTTTTTGCAGGCGGTTGGCAAACATCTGGCCGCCGCTGGACAGCATGGCCGGGGCATCCTGCTGTTTGCTGGCAGGCTGCTGTTCCTGTTGCTCACGGGCGACGACAAAGTTGTCCTGCTGTACATCAAACAACAGCAAACGGCACGGGATGGCGCCGTTGAAAAACGCATATTGCTTGTGGCTGCGCAACCCCATGCGCCGGCCCAGTTGCGGTGCTCCGGTGAACACGCCTGCCTGCCAGCCCTGACACTGGCTGCGCAAGCGTTCGCCCAGATGCTGATACAGATACAACAGGCTGGCCTCGTCGCCCAGTCGCTCGCCATAGGGCGGGTTGCAAATCACCAGGCCGGGCTGCCCCTTGTCCGGGCTGGGCGCAAAGGTGGCCAGCTCGCCCTGATAAACCTTTACCCAGTCGCTCAAACCCGCACGGGCAATGTTGTTGCGCGCCGGCTGCATCAAACGCGGGTCGGCTTCGTAACCACGAATCCACAGGGGTTCTTGCTGCAAGCCTGATTCGGCTCTTTGTTCTGCTTCGCTCAGCAAGCGGTTCCAGATTGACGGCACATGGCCCTGCCAGCCATGAAAGCCCCAGTATTCACGTTTCAGGCCTGGCGCCATGTCTACGGCCATCATGGCCCCTTCAATCAGGAAGGTCGCCATGCCGCACATGGGGTCGCTCAGGGCATAGCCCTGTTTGGCCAACTCCGGCCAGCCCGCACGCAACAGAATGGCCGCCGCAAGATTTTCTTTCAGCGGTGCGGCACCCTGCTGCAGGCGATAACCGCGCTGGTGCAGGCTGGTGCCGGACAGGTCAAGCGACACCGTGGCCTCGTCACGGCGCAGGTGCACATTGATTCGGATATCCGGGTTGCGCTTTTCCACCGAGGGGCGGTTGCCCATGCGGTCACGCAGCGCATCAACAATGGCATCCTTGACCTTGAGCGCACCAAAGTGGGTGTTGTCGATGCCCTTGCCGCGGCCACTGAAATCAATCGCCAGCGTACCGCTGCTGTCCAGATGGTCGCGCCAGTCGAGGGTTTGAATGCCGGCGTACAGCTCGTCGGCACTCTGCACCGGAAAGCGTGTCAGCACCAGCAGCACCCGGTTGGCCAGGCGTGACCACAGGCACAGACGATAAGCAGTTTCCAGTGTGCCCTGCCCGCTAACCAGTGCCGGACGCTGGCGGGCGTTTTGCAGGCCCAGCTCCTGCGCTTCGGCCAGCAGCAGTTCTTCCAGACTTTTCGGGCAGCTTAGGTGGATTTCAAGCAGATCGGTATCGGACATGAGGACAGGAATCTCGAAGAAAAATATAATATATAAGGAAGCTTGTCCCTGATACGCAGGCTGTCGATTATCTCAGGGATTTGCCCTTCATACAGGGGCTGACCGCCTCCGTGCGCGATTCAGTCAGTGTTTTATAAGCCTCATGGGCAAGCCCCTTCGTACAGGCAAGCGTGCAGTACAGTTTACGAAGCTCTGTATGCGAAGCTGTTCGTACATGGCTCAGTCAGGCTTTGCTGCGCAGCGCGGTCATCGCATCCACGGACTGGCGAATCAGCGCAGGACCCTTGTACAAAAAGCCGGAGTAAATTTGCACCAGACTGGCGCCGGCCTGGATTTTTTCGGCAGCGTGGGCACCTTCGGTAATGCCGCCCACAGCAATGATGGGCAAACGGCCTTGCAGCGTTTCGGCCAGCACACGCACCACATGGGTGCTTTGTTCGCGCACGGGTGCGCCGGACAAACCACCGGCCTCAGCGGCATGCGGCAGCCCTTCGACACCTTCGCGGGATAACGTGGTGTTGGTGGCAATCACGCCATCCATGCCACAATCAACAATAATCTCTGCCACCTGCACGATCTCTTCATCGGTCATGTCCGGAGCGATCTTGACCGCAATGGGCACACGGCGGTCGTACATCTCGGTCAAATCCTCCTGGCGCTGCTGCAACGCACTCAGCAACTCTTTCAGCGAGTCACCATATTGCAGGCTGCGCAAACCCGGTGTGTTGGGCGAGCTGATATTCACTGTAATGTAGCTGGCATGGGTATAAACACGGTCCAGACAGTACAGATAGTCGTCTACTGCCTGCTCCACCGGAGTGCTCAGATTTTTACCAATATTGATGCCCAGTACACCATCAAAATCGGCGTTTTTTACACGATCCACCAGGTAATCAACGCCACGGTTATTAAAGCCCATGCGGTTGATCACGGCTTCAGCTTGCGGCAAACGGAAAATACGCGGTTTGGGATTACCCGGTTGCGGACGCGGTGTGATCGTGCCGATTTCAATAAAACCAAAACCCAGATCGGACAGGCCGCGAATCGCGTCACCATTTTTGTCCAGCCCGGCAGCCAGTCCGACCGGATTGGGGAAATCGATCCCCATCACGTTGACCGGCAACTCTACTGGCCGACGAGCCAGCAGTTTGCTCAAGCCCAAACGCCCCGAAGCACCCAGCAAGTCCAGCGACAGGTCATGGGCGGTTTCTGGCGACAGTGAAAACAACAGGGGGCGTGCAAGTCTATACATGGCAATCGGCAAAAGTAGTTATAAAAGGCGCAAGTATAGCGGATTACGCCAGCTTGCGTAGTGAAATGAACTTGCCTTGGTCATCGAAAGACAGCTCAAAACTGCCATATATTCCCTCACGGGTCAGAAACGGCTGTAAACGCCCTGCCGGCAAGCTCACCGACTTGCCTTCACGACTGTATAACAGAACACGGTTGGCCGTGCCCTGATAAACCCGCAGAAATTCTTCTGCTGGCAAACGAATTTCCAAATGCAACTTCAACATGGCCAAATTTTCGCAAAACGTGCACAATACGCATCAATTTAAAGATGTTCCCCGCTGGCATAGCCAGCAGGAATCAGGTTCCGATTTTTTCATTCAGGTGAGGCAGTATTCGGTGTTGGGCAACTTGCTAAACTCGGTTTTGAAACGCAAAACCGCGCAACCGGCGTTTACCGCCAATCAGGTTGTACGCAAGCTGTGTCTGGAATTCCCCCGGCCGGCATTGCCTGCCCCAAGCATACACTGGGAACGCACCGTCCACCTAAAACAGCTGGCCAATCTGGCCACCAACGCTTTGGCCGGCCCAGTTCAGGAAGACAAGGCGGGAGCCTACCGCTTTCTTAAGAAAATTGTCGCCATTGAGACGCAGACGCTCGACACCTTTGATTTGCGCGAATTGTACGGACTCAACCACCAGCTGGATGAGCTGTATCAGTATGGTTCATGGGAAGCCATGGCCCAGTCTCCACTGTGTCGCCAAATCCGCATCATCAGCATGCGTGACTACAACCGGGTGTTGTCTGCCGCAGTCGCCAATCATCAGCCGGCCCAGCTGTTCAGCACGGCCTGGAATCCTGACTATATTTATTGGGACAGTACTCACAACAGCAGTGCACTCATCGCAGCGCTGGTGTATGCCCGTCGCCGGGAGCTGGCAATCAACGTGCCCGCTCAGCACCACAGTCTGCAAATCCGTACGGCAGCAGTCAACGAACTGCAAAAGCACTACCACACCCTATGTATGCCCAACGAGGCCTGGAGTGACCCGGCCTTCATGGACTATCTGGTCGGTTATAAACTGCCCTATGTCCGCTTCCGCCTGGCATTTGGCGAACAGCCCATGCAGGTCATCATACTGCCACGCAACAATCCTGACTCCAACATGTTCGGCGTCGGACTGTGCAAAGCGGGTGCCCACGAGCTGACTGAGTTTCTGCTCCAGCTGGCATCTGCCTGACCCTATTCCCCGTCCCTCTTCGCTCATCCGGAGCAAACACTTAACTCAGTTGCTGCTTGCATATCCAAAAACACTGTATACAATACCAGCGTACTGTATAAAACCACAGGTGTTTACAGATGAGCAAACTGACCAAACGACAAGGCGAAATCCTTGAGTTTCTAAAAGACTGGATCGAGCAGCACGGTTATCCGCCCACCCGGATCGAAATTTCCCAGGCTCTGGGTTTCCGGTCACCCAATGCTGCCGAAGATCACCTCAAAGCATTGGCCCGCAAGGGCGCGATTGAAATGATCTCTGGTGCTTCACGTGGTATCCGTCTGGTCGAGGCAGAAGAAGACATTCCCCTGAGTGCAGAAAACGAGCTGCCGATTATTGGCCGTGTTGCTGCCGGCAGCCCCATTCTGGCCCAGCAACATATCGACAACACCTGTCCGGTCAGCCCTGACTTCTTCAAGCCGCGTGCCGACTACCTGCTACAGGTACGCGGCATGAGCATGAAGGATGCTGGCATTCTGGACGGCGACCTGCTGGCCGTGCATATCACCCGCGAAGCGCGTAACGGCCAGCTGGTGGTAGCCCGCCTCGATGACGAGGTAACGGTAAAGCGCTATCAGCGCAAAGGCAGCACCGTCTGGCTGTTGCCGGAAAACAGTGATTTTGAACCGATTGAAGTTGACCTGAAGAACCAGGAGCTGGTGATTGAGGGTCTGGGCGTCGGTGTAATCCGCAGATAAGGAACACGCCATGAGCATACAACTACATAACAACCAGCTGGGCTTGTTTGATCAACAGGCTGCACTAAGCTTGCCCGCCAGCCCGCCCGAACAGATCAATGAGCCAAGCCCCTGGTGTAGCGAGCTGATTCTCAGTGGCCGTGCCGAGCACTGCCTGCACCTTTTGGCTCCTATGCTCAAATTACTGAGTGAGCAACAAGAAGAGCGCTGGCTGGCACTGGTTTCCCCGCCAGAGCTTCTGACCATGCAATGGTTGCGTAATGCAGGACTCAATCCGCAACGCACCCTGATCCTGCATCCCAAAGGGTTACAAAGCAGCCAGGAACTGGCATGTGAAGTGCTGGCGCTAGGCTGTAGCCATACAGTGATTACCTGGCTGAGTCCCTTGCCTGAAGCCGCACGTCAGTGCCTGTCCCGCGCCGCAGAAACCGGCGGAGCCCAAAGCATTAATATCAGCCAACAGTTTGGCAGCTTCTGAAACCTGCTGTTGGTGAAACAATCAGTGCTTGTCTGATGACAATACCGGAGCACAGGGCAGTGCCATCAAACGGTCAACTTGCACGCTGTCAGTCTCGCGGCGGATAGCCTGAAAAAACACACCCGCTTCGGGATAGCTTCGCATCAACATCGACAACCACTGCTTCAGTCGGCCTGGCGCATGTTGCGGCTGAACCTGCTGACGTACCCGCAGCCAAAACTCCTGTAACAATGGCCATAGTTGTTCCCATCCCATTGGCTGGTATTCTTCTGCATTTTGATACGCCTTGATCTGTCGGGCCAGGTCGGGCCGACAAACCAGTCCGCGCCCAATCATTACCGATTGCACGCCACTGACTTCCCGGCACTTTTGCCAGTCAGCCAATGACCAGATCTCACCATTGGCCAATACCGGCACATCCACCACATCCTGGATTTTGGCCACCCATTCCCAGTGCGCTGGCGGTTTATAGCCTTGCGCCTTGGTCCGGGCATGCACCACCAGCTGCGTAGCACCACCTGCGGCCAATGCTCTGGCACAATCCAGCGCCGGGCTGGTGTCTTCATAACCCAGCCGCATTTTGGCAGTAAGCGGGACGTGCTTAGGCAACGCATGGCTGACATAGTCGGCGATCCGGTACAGCCGTTCTGGCTCTTTCAGCAAAATGGAACCGCCTTTGGAGTTGTTGACCGTTTTGGCTGGACACCCAAAGTTCAGGTCAACCACTGAAGCACCCAGCTCGGCGGCCTGAGCCGCATTTTCAGCCAGACATACCGGATCAGACCCCAGCAATTGAACCCGCATCGGTGTGCCAGCTGCCGTTTGACTATGATTTTTCAGCTCCGGAGCCAACCGGTAGAAAGCTTCTGGCGGCAACAAGCGGTCCGAGACACGAACAAACTCGCTGACGCACCAATCCATCCCACCTTGTCGGGTAATCAAATCGCGCAGCATGGCGTCCGCCAGCCCCTCCATTGGAGCCAGAGCAATTTCCATTATCTATTACTCGCCGCTAAAATCGCGCCAGGCGCTGCCATAACCACGAATGAACTCATCCGGCATACGCTTGGGCTTGCCCGTAGACATCTGCACACAGACAAAAGTGGTGCGTGCACGCAACAGCACTGCGCCATCAGCAGGCCGTACCAGCTGAAACAAGCGGTCCATTTTCAAACGGCTATCGGTTTTTACCAGCCAGGTTCCCATAACCACCTCATCGCCAAGGTAGACACTGGCCAGATAATCAATTTCGTGCCGCACCACCGCCATACTGCGGTCCAGGCTGCCAAAACAATCAACACCCAGACCCAGGCTGTGAGAATGCTGCCAAGCACATGACTCCATCCACTGCACATACACTGCGTTATTGACGTGATTAAGCTCATCGATATGGTCCGGTTGCGCGGTAAATGTAGCCACAAAAGGTTCCGGCCAATCCCATAACTGCTTCATGCTGGTACAACCCCATGACTGGATAGCCTGCTTGCCTGCTGCGCCAGCTCAGTAATCGCCGCCCAGTCCTGCGCTTCGATCAATTCTCGCGGGGCCAGCCAGCTACCACCACAACAGATGACATTTGTTCGTTGAAGAAAATCCGATAAATTACCGGGACTAACCCCGCCTGTCGGGCAAAACCGTACATCTGGAAAAGGGCCAGCAAAGCTGTCCAGCAACTCCAGCCCACGCGTGCCGCCTGCCGGAAACAACTTGAGCTGTTGATAACCCAGCTCTTGCGCCTGCAAAGTTTCTGATGGTGTCATGACGCCTGGCAGCCAGGGCAAGCCTTGCTCTCGCGCCGCCTGTGCCAGCCCCGTGCTAAAACCCGGGCTGACAGCAAACTGTGCTCCGGCCTGCTGCGCCTGACTTAGTTGCCGTGCTGTACAGACAGTACCAGCCCCTACAATGACTTCGGGCAACGCCTGACGAATAAGTCTGATCGCCTCCAGCCCCGAAGCCGTGCGTAACGTCACTTCCAGCACATCCAGTCCACCCTGCAACAAAGCACGCGCCAAAGGCACTGCATGTTCGGGCCGGTCAATCACCAGCACGGGCAATACCGGGCGGGCACATGCCAAAATATCTGCCATTGCCACCATCGGTTACTCCGCTGGCTCTGTAGTTCTTTTACGCAAGGGAGCATGACCGTCATTACTGGTCAGCGGCTTTTGTTTCGAAGCCGGTCGGCGTGCCGGTTTTTTAGTTGTTTTGCTATTTTTATCGGCAGACTTTTTCTTTTTTACACCTGCCGCCTTACCCGAACTTTTCACCTTTTTCGGGCCGTGATAATTACCCTTCAAGCCGGGCAACACACGCTTTTCAAATTCCTGCTTCAGGTAACGCTGAATACTGGACATCAGGTTCCAGTCCAGATGTTCGATCAGTGAAATTGCCAGTCCATCTTCGCCGCCGCGTCCGGTACGTCCGATACGGTGCACGTATTCATCACCCGAACGCGGCATGTCGAAGTTAATCACCAGATCCACGCCTTCAATATCCAGCCCCCGTGCTGCCACGTCAGTAGCAATCAGCACCCGTTCGCCGCCCTGACTGAAACGCTCCAGTGCTTGCTTGCGTTCCTGCTGATCTTTCTCTCCGTGCAGGACAAACACACGATAATCATTGGCGCGCAAACGACCGTACAGCTGGTCAGCCATGGCTCTGGTATTGGTAAACACCATGGCTTTGCGATAAGTTTCGTTAGCCAACAGCCAGCCCAACAGTTTTTCTTTGTGCGTCTTGCTTTCTGCCGTAATCACTTGCTGACGTGTGGTTTTACTCAGCTGCGATACCGGGTTAAGCATCAGGTGCGCCGGATCACGCAGCACACTCTGGGTGATTTCACGCAAGGCACGGCCGCCGGTGGTGGCAGAAAACAGCAGGGTTTGCTTGCGGTTAACACAAGCAGCAATTATTGCCTGCATGTCCTCAGCAAAACCCATGTCCAGCATGCGGTCGGCCTCATCCAAAATCAGCCAGCGGATTTCGCCCGCCGGTATGCTGCCAGCCTGAATATGTTCCAGTAGACGACCCGGGGTGGCCACCAAAATATCCGGCACCTTACGCATCAGTGCGGCCTGCTCCTTGAACCCCTCACCACCAATAATCATGGCCGCCTGCACAAAGGTATAACGGGCAAAACGCTCTACCTCTTCGCTGATCTGGCGAGCCAGCTCCCGGGTCGGCACCAGTACCAGCACCCGTGTTGCGCTACCGATATTATTTTCTTCCAGCAACTGGTGGAGTACCGGCAATAAAAAAGCAGCTGTTTTGCCACTGCCGGTTTGTGCCGTGGCGCGTAGATCGTGGCCTGACAAAATGACAGGAATGGCTTGCTGCTGCACCGGGGTCGGCTCCGCAAAGCCATTTTCTTCCAGCGCACGCAGCAAACGCTCATGCAGATTCAACTGTGCAAACATCAAGAATTCCAGATTGGTAAAAGGATGGGTGGATTCTACCCGAAGCAGCACGCCTTGGCTGCACCGGCAGCCACCTGACTACAGCCAAACATGCCATATACGGGTATGATACGGCCTTTTCAGCTAACGGAGCCTGTTTGATGTCTGACTCTATCAGCCCGCTGTATGCGGAAATTCTTGGCGAAACGGCACAAATCAGCTGGCAGGAACTGGCGCCATGGTTTGCCAAAGGACAATTGCTTTGGGTTGCCAGCGGTCAGGATCTGGTTGCCGTAGCCGAAGCCATTGCCAATGATGACAAAACACTGGTCGCCAGCCTGATGGAGCAACATCTGCTGCAACAGCTCAGTGACGAACAAGCCCTGCAATTTCATGAAAGCGACCCTGAGCTATGGGCCACTGTTGTCAGGCCCTGGGTGCTGGTGCAAGAGCGCACATCTGACACACAACCTACACAGCACTAATACCCTTTTACTGTCACGAAACTGCCAGTTCTAGGGCAAACACATTGTAAATTGCAATTACTGCTCTGCTAATCGCTATCCTGCACAGTGGTGTATTGCGGCCTGATCGTGCCTAAAGGCCAACCGACTTGTCAGTCATCTAAACATTTTGTCCAATAGCAACGCCTGTTTTGCTGTTTTCCGGTTTCACTGTGACAGTATCTTGACTAAACTCCGGTACCGTATGGCGAGCTAGCAGGCTCGGTACTCATCAAAATGACACTAAAACTATTACAAAGGCAGGCATTTATGAGCAAAACAACCCATCATCTGAGCAAACTTCTGGCCGCGATGGCACTGGCCGGTGCCGCCACGTATAGCATGGCCGCCGAGCCCATCAAGATTGCCCTGGCTGGCCCCGTGACCGGTCCAGTTGCCCAGTACGGCGACATGCAGTCCATGGGCGCGAACATGGCCATCGAACAAATCAACAAAGCCGGTGGCGTGAATGGCCGTCAGCTCGAAGCCGTGACCTATGACGACGCCTGCGACCCAAAACAGGCGGTTGCCGTAGCCAACAAGATCGTCAATGACGGCATCCAGTTTGTCGTGGGTCACCTGTGCTCCGGCTCCAGCCAGCCTGCTGCCGACATTTACGATGAAGAAGGCATTCTGATGATTACCGCGGCTTCCACCGCGCCTGAGCTGACCCAGAAAGGCCATAGCCTGATTTTCCGTACCATCGGCCTGGACAATATGCAGGGCCCGGCAGCCGGTAAATATGTGGTTGAACAGCTCAAGCCACAACGCGCGGCGGTACTGCATGACAAGCAACAGTATGGTGAAGGTGTTGCCACTGCGGTCAAGGCTGCACTGGACGAAGCCAAGATCCCGGTTGTGCTGTTTGAAGGTGTTACCGCTGGCGACAAGGACTTCTCTGCCCTGATTGCCAAAATGAAGAAAGAAAATGTCGAATTTGTCTATTTTGGCGGCTACCACCCGGAAATGGGTGCCCTGTTGCGCCAGTCAGCTGAAAACGGTTTCAAAGCCCAGTTCATGGGCCCCGAAGGCGTGGGCAACACTGACATCACCGCAATTGCCGGTGAAGCGGCAGAAGGCATGATGACCACCCTGCCCAAGGCATTTGATGAAGATCCAGCCAACGCCGAGCTGGTCAAGGCGTTCAAGGACAAGGGCCAGGACCCAAGTGGTGCTTTTGTGTTCCCGGCCTACGCTGCTGTACAGGTTATGGCTGACGCAATGAAGCTCACCAACTCGACCGATACTGATCAGATTGCCGCTGCATTACGCAGCAACAGCTTTGAAACCCCGACCGGTACGCTGGAGTTTGATGCCAACGGCGACCTGAAAGAGTTCAGCTTTATTGTCTATCAGTGGCACGCTGACAACAGCAAAACGGCTCTGACCGAATAAGCTCTACCCTGCCCCGCTTGGTTCGTGCCAAGCGGGGCTTTTCTTTCAGCGTTTGGTGTTTCGCATGATCGACGCGTTTTATTATTTCCTGCAACAACTGCTCAACGGCCTGACCGTCGGCAGTACCTATGCCCTGATCGCCATTGGCTATACCATGGTGTACGGCATTATCGGCATGATCAACTTCGCCCACGGCGAGGTCTACATGATCGGCAGCTATGTCACTTTTATTGCCCTCACCGGGCTGGCCATGCTCGGTCTAGAAAGCGTACCGCTGTTGGTGCTCGGTGCTTTTTTACTCAGCATGATTGTTACCAGCGCCTATGGTTACAGTATTGAGCGGGTCGCCTATCGGCCCCTGCGCGGCAGCAACCGCCTGATTCCCCTGATTTCCGCTATCGGCATGTCGATCCTGCTGCAAAACTTTGTGCGTATCGCACAGGGTGCACGAGATGTTGCCATGCCAAGCATGATTACCGGCAACATCAGCCTTGGCTCCGGCGATGCCGCAGCCAGCCTGTCGTATATGCAGATCATTATTTTTGTCACGACACTGGTAGCCATGCTGGCGCTGTCCATTTTCATCAGCCGTTCACGCACCGGCCGCGCCTGCCGTGCCTGCGCCGAAGACATCAAAATGACCGGCCTGCTTGGTATCAACAGCAACGCCATCATTGCCATTACTTTTGTCATTGGGGCGGCTCTGGCTGCCGTTGCCGGTGTCCTGCTCAGTCTCTATTACGGGGTGGTCAACCCCTACATCGGTTTTATGGCCGGCCTGAAAGCCTTTACTGCCGCAGTACTTGGCGGCATTGGCAGCATTCCCGGCGCGGTGCTGGGCGGTCTGGTGCTGGGCGTCACCGAAGCAATGACTTCTGGTTACTTCAGCACCCAGTATAAAGACGCGGTTGCTTTCGCCTTGCTGATTTTGATTCTGCTGTTCCGTCCCACCGGAATTCTGGGTCGCCCCGAGGTGGAGAAAGTCTGATGCGCCTGCACTTCAAATCGGCCATTTTATCGGCCATTGTCGTTACCATCCTGACCGCCGTATTGCTTGGTGTGCGCCTGACCCAGGCCGGCTCCCAACTGACAATTGTGGTATCCGATGCCTCCGTCTACTGGAAAATCGGTGCTGCTGCCGGCTTTATCTTCCTGTATAACCTGCTGCGCGACTGGATTGACCGGGCCAAAGAATCAATTCCGCGCCCTGAAGGGCTGGGAGTAGCGAATCTACTCAGTCGCCCGCTGTTGCAAAAACTGATCTGGCTGGTAATCATCCTGGCCGCCCTCGCCTTCCCGTTTCTGGCCGGACGCAGTCAGATTGACTTGGCCACACTGGTGCTGATTTACGTCATGCTGGGGCTCGGCCTGAATATTGTGGTTGGCCTGGCCGGTTTGCTTGACCTCGGTTATGTCGGTTTTTACGCGGTGGGTGCCTATACCTATGCCTTGCTGGCCCAGTATTTCGGGATCGGCTTTTGGACCGGGCTTGGCGCTGCCGGCATCATGGCGGCATTTTTCGGCTTTATCCTTGGTTTTCCCGTTTTGCGTTTGCGTGGTGACTATCTGGCCATTGTTACTCTGGGCTTTGGTGAAATCATCCGCATCTTGCTCAACAACCTGACCGACATTACCGGCGGGCCAAGGGGTATCGGCAATATTCCCAAACCAACCCTGTTCAATCTGGAATTTGCCCGTCGCGCCCCGGAAGGCACGCAAACTTTCCATGAGTTTTTCGGCATCGCCTTCAACAGCAACCATCGGGTGATGTTTCTGTATTTGCTGGCACTGGTGCTGGTACTGATTACCCTGTTTGTCATTAACCGCCTGATGCGCATGCCGATTGGGCGTACCTGGGAAGCCATGCGCGAAGACGAAATCGCCTGCCGTGCTCTTGGCCTGAATCCGACCAACATCAAGCTCAGTGCTTTCACCATTGGCGCAACCTTCGCCGGTTTTGCCGGCAGCTTCTTTGCTGCCCGCCAGGGCTTTATCAGCCCTGAGTCATTCACCTTTATCGAGTCGGCCATCATTTTGGCCATTGTGGTGCTTGGCGGCATGGGCTCGCAAATTGGTGTGGTGCTGGCCGCCATCCTGATGACCGTACTGCCGGAGCTGGCCCGTGAGTTCAACGAATACCGCATGCTGCTGTTCGGCCTGATGATGGTGCTGATGATGATCTGGCGTCCGCAAGGACTGCTGCCGATGAAACGTCCTCATGTGGAGCTGCGCTCATGAGCAAAACCATTCTAGATGTCAGCGGACTGCGCATGCGCTTCGGCGGCCTGCTCGCGGTGGATGGAGTAGCCCTGCAAGCTCGGGAAGGCCAAATCGTATCCATGATCGGCCCGAATGGAGCCGGTAAAACCACGGTATTCAACTGCCTGACCGGATTTTACAAGCCCAGTGAAGGCGTCATCCGCTTTCAGGGCGAAGAGATCCAGGGGCTGCCCGGCCACAAAA
>CAZBXG010000030.1:13463-18442 GCA_964495925.1 uncultured Thiopseudomonas sp. | reverse complement strand
TTCAGGCCGACACCCTGGCAGAACTGGCGCAGGCCGCCACCGGTGCCACCGGAGCCGACGACTGGAGTGCGATACTGGGCATAGGCATGGCCGAATTCTTCGGCGGCCACACTGGAAAATGGCAGAATTGTAGATGAACCGGCAATCTGGATGGTGTCACGGGCCATGGCGGGCATGGCAGCCGCCAGCAGTGTTGCCATGCCGAGTGTTGCCAGCTGTTTGTTGATAGCCATTGGTTTGTCCTCTCAGGTTTTGGGTTACCGGATGAGTCCGGTGCTACAGAAAGCACGGCTTGAATGATCTTGTGTGTGCGATGCTTTCTTCTTGGTGCGGGGGCAGTATCGGCGAGTAATGTTACAAACCTGTGACAAAACAAAAATTACGCAAATTTTTTGCGTAACGATGATATTTTCAGTTGTGCCCGCCATAGCGTTCTGATAACGTGTCCTAACTGTTAACAATTCTCATTTGGTTGCTTTAACAAGGGAGCACATCATGCGTCACTCATCAGTATCACGCTTACGCACCATGCTGGGCGGACTGGCTTTGGCTATTGGCAGTTTGTCGGGCGCGGCGATGGCCGACGGCGAGGAAATCAACCTGTACACCACGCGTGAGCCGGGTCTGATCATTCCGTTACTGGATGCCTTTACTGCAGAAACCGACATCAAGGTGAACACCGTTTTTGTCAAGGATGGCCTGATCGAGCGGGTCAAGGCAGAGGGCACGCGCTCGCCAGCCGACCTGCTGATGACTGTGGATATCGGTAATCTGCTGGACCTAGTTGAAGCACAGATTACCCAGCCGGTTGACTCGGCTACACTGCAAGAAGCTATCCCGGCCAATTTGCGCGGTGCCGACAACCAGTGGTTTAGCCTGTCCATGCGTGACCGGGTGGCTTATGTCTCCACCGAGCTGGATGATGTAACCGAGCTGACCTATGAAGGTTTTGCCGATCCGAAATGGAAAGGCAAGGTATGCATCCGCTCCGGCCAGCATCCATACAATACGGCACTGATTGCAGCGATGATCGCCCATGACGGAGCCGAAGCCACCGAACAATGGTTGCGGGACGTAAAAGCCAACATGGGGCGTAAGGCCACTGGCGGTGACCGTGATGTAGCGCGTGATATTTTGGGCGGTATTTGTGATGTTGGCATTGCCAACGCTTATTATGTTGGCCGCATGAAAAATGCCGAGCCGGGCAGTGATGATCATTCCTGGGGCGAGGCGATTCGTGTGATTCGTCCGACATTTGCCAATGCAGGTGGTACGCACGTCAATATCTCAGGTGCAGCACTGGCAAAGCATGCGCCCAACAAGGATAATGCAGTACAACTATTGGAGTATCTGGTTTCGGACGAGGCACAAAGCCTATATGCCAAGGCCAACTATGAATACCCGGTCAAGGCCGGTGTCGAGCTTGATCCTGTAGTGGCCAGCTTTGGCCCACTACAAATCGACTCGCTGCCCCTGACCGAAATTGCCAAACATCGCAAGCAGGCCAGCCAGTTGGTGGATAAAGTGGGGTTTGATCACTAGAACTGCTTGTTTTCAGGCTGTAGTCATCGCCCGGTACCCCTCCGGGCGATTTCGTATAACGGTTAAACCAGTTTTCATGCTCTCACATACACAAATTGGTCGTTTCTGGTTGATAGCCTCTGCCTGCATTGCGCTGGCGGTGCTGGCTCCTGTGGTTACGCTGGCGGTGCATGCCCTGCAGGGCACCGCAGCACACTGGGAGCATTTGCTGGAGCATGTGTTGCCCCATGCCATGCGCAACACGCTGTTATTGTTGCTGGGTGTCGGGGTGGTGGTCAGCCTGCTCGGAGTGGGCAGTGCCTGGCTGATGACCGCGTATCGTTTTCCGACCCGCAATGTACTGGGCTGGGCGCTGCTGCTGCCATTGGCAGTGCCGACTTACATTGTGGCGTTTGCCTATCAGGATATTTTGCATCCGATTGGTCCGGTGCAAGGGCTGATTCGCGATGTGCTGGGATATACCAGCCCGCGCCAGTTTCGCTTGCCGGATGTGCGTTCGCTTGGTGGAGCCATTTTTCTGCTGGGCCTGGTGCTCTATCCCTATGTTTATCTGAGTACCCGGGCCATGTTCGCTACCCAGTCGGCCAGTTTGCTGGAGGCGGGGCGGATTCTGGGTGCCAGTCGGCGCAGTGTGTTTTTTCGTGTAGCGCTACCGATGGCGCGACCCGCAATTGCCGTAGGCCTGAGTCTGGCTTTGCTGGAAACCCTGAACGATATCGGGGCTTCCGAGTTTCTTGGCGTTCAAACATTGACCGTGTCCATTTATACCACCTGGGTCAGTCGTTCCGACCTGGCCGGAGCAGCGCAGATTGCCCTGTCGATGCTGGTGCTGGTGGTGGCATTGATTACGCTGGAACGATATGGTCGCCGCCGCCAGGGTTATAGTCAGAATCAGCGTTCGCGTAATGTACAGCCGCTTGAGCTGAAAGGTGGCAGGGCGATCTTTGCCATGTGTTTGGGCTGGTTGCCGGTACTACTGGGCTTTATTGCACCGTCACTGTATTTGCTGCATGCCAGCTACAAGTACCTGCACCTGACCGGCGGTGTCTCGCCGCAGCTGTTGGCCAGTGCCTGGAGCACGCTGTATATCGCCCTGATCACAACCGGCATTACCTTGCTGTTGGCGCTGGTCGTGGCGTGGGCCAGTCGTGGAGCGCGGCAGACCAAAGGCTGGCAACGGCTGTTCAAATTATCATCGATTGGTTATGCGATTCCGGGGACAGTGCTGGCGCTGGGTTTGTTATTGCCATTTGTCTGGTTCGACAACTTGCTGGAAAACTTTTTGGCCCTGTTCAGTGAGCGTGCACCACAATTGTTATTGATGGGCTCGAGCAGTGCATTGGTGATTGCCTATTGCATCCGCTTTTTAGCCATTGGCATTGGCAGCCTTGAATCCGGGCTGGCGCGGATTCCGCCTTCAGTCGAGCAGGCTTCGCGCTTGCTGGGTGAAAGCCCGGGTGGAACCTTGCGCCGCGTGCATTTGCCGTTGTTGCGTCCGGCGATGGGGGCGGCCGCACTGTTGATTTTTGTCGATACGATGAAAGAGCTGCCGGCTACCTTGCTGTTGCGGCCAATGAATTTTGAAACCCTGGCTACCTGGCTATATGCCGAAGCGGCGCGGGGTACTTATGAGGAAGGTGCTATCGCTGCACTGGCCATTGTGGTGGCAGGTTTGCTGCCGATTATTTTACTGGCCAAGGCACAGTTTTCACGGCAGCGATAAAACAGGCTGTTATTGACCGCACCGGCGGAATCCGGTTTATCACGAAAGGTGATTGATATGAGTTTTCTCGACCTGCAAGACATCTCGGTTACTTATCCTTGTCCGGGTAACCACCTGTGCGTGGTCAACCATCTGAGTTTGCAGTTGGCCAAGGGCGAGATAGGCTGTTTGCTGGGTGCGTCCGGCTGTGGAAAAACCACCATTTTGCGTACGATTGCAGGTTTCGAGCCGCTGCGTAGTGGGGCGATTTATCTGGATGGACAGCTGCTGTCCTCCACGACCCGCCAGATTGCTCCCGAGCTGCGCAAAGTCGGCATGATGTTTCAGGACTATGCATTGTTTCCGCATCTGACGGTGGAGCAGAATGTGGCGTTTGGTCTGCGCCGCTGGAGCAAGGCCGAGCGCGCGGCGCGGGTTAGTGAAATGCTGGAGCTGGTTGGCTTGCTGGCCGAGCGCAAGCGTTATCCACACGAGCTGTCCGGCGGGCAGCAGCAGCGCGTAGCGCTGGCGCGGGCGCTGGCCCCAAGCCCTTCGCTACTGTTGCTGGACGAGCCGTTTTCCAACCTGGATGTCGATACTCGTGAACGGCTGGCCTTTGAGGTGCGTGACATTCTTAAACAGGCGGGCTTGACTGCCATTCTGGTTACCCATAACCAGGCCGAGGCTTTTGCCATTGCTGACCGCATTGGCGTGATGAATCAGGGGCAAGTGGTGCAGTGGGGTACGCCGCACGAGTTGCATGAGCAGCCGGCCAACGAGTTTGTTGCCGATTTTATTCGCCGTGAGGCATTGCTGAGTCAGCGGGCACAAGCACTGGTACGTGGTGGCGAAGGTTACTCAATGGAGCGTTCGAGTCCGGTACTGTTTTAACTTCTGGCTGCCTGGATGAACCTGGGCAGGGCGCACAAAAAAGCCGGATCTGGTGTGATGCCAGATCCGGCTTTTGTTTTGTGGTGTGGCTTTAGACGTTAAAGCGGAAGTGCATTACGTCGCCATCTTTGACGATGTATTCCTTGCCTTCCAGACGCCATTTGCCGGCTTCTTTGGCACCGGCTTCGCCGCTGTACTGAATGAAGTCGTCGTAGGCGACCACTTCGGCACGAATAAAGCCTTTTTCGAAGTCAGTGTGGATTACTGCCGCCGCTTGTGGCGCGGTAGCGCCAATGCGGACTGTCCAGGCACGAACTTCTTTGACGCCGGCTGTGAAGTAAGTCTGCAGGTTGAGCAGCTCATAACCGGCACGAATCACACGATTCAGGCCGGGCTCTTCCAGTCCCAGCTCCTCAAGGAACATGTCCTTTTCTTCGCCATCGTCCAGTTCGGACAGTTCGGCCTCAATCTTGTTACACACCGGAACCACTGCCGCACCTTCGGCGGCAGCGATTTCGCGTACCACGTCGAGATAAGGGTTGTTCTCAAAGCCGTCTTCGGCGACGTTGGCAATGTACATCACCGGCTTGGTAGTAAGAAAATGAAAGCCTTTGACGATTCTCTGTTCTTCCGGGCTCCAGTCCTTGATCAGTGAGCGTGCCGGTTTGGCCGCTTCAAAGTGGGCCAGCAGTTTTTCCAGCAGTTCTTTTTGCGCGATGGCTTCTTTGTCGCCGCCTTTGGCGGTACGGGCAATGCGCTGCAACTGTTTTTCACCGCTTTCAAGGTCGGCAAAAATCAGTTCAAGATCAATAATTTCAATGTCACGCTTGGGGTCAACGCTGTT
>CAZBXG010000030.1:0-13363 GCA_964495925.1 uncultured Thiopseudomonas sp. | reverse complement strand
ATGGTGCAGAAAGGGAAGTTCTCGGCAGCAATGCCGGACTTGGTCAGGGCGTTGAAAAGCGTGGACTTGCCAACGTTGGGCAGGCCCACAATACCGCAGTTAAAACCCATGGTCTGATACCTTGCAGGTTAGGCCTTGAAGCTGTGCAGCTGCTGCATTGCGCGGGAGAATTGACCCTCCAGGATGTCAGGCAACACGCCAAGGGCAAAATCAATGGTGGAGTCGATTAGTTGTTGTTCGCTGCGTGGTGCACGGCCCAGCACATAGCCGGTAACCTGGCTGCTGTGGCCGGGATGACCAATGCCAAGACGCAAGCGATAAAAATTGTTCTGGTTGCCAAGGCTGGCAATGATGTCACGTAAGCCGTTGTGTCCGCCGTGTCCGCCACCCTGTTTCAGCTTGCAGGTACCGGGCGGGATATCCAGCTCGTCATGGGCGACCATGATTTCATCTGGCTGAATACGGAAAAAGTTGGCCAGTGCGCCAACTGCCTGCCCGCTGCGGTTCATGTAGGTCGTCGGAATCAGCAGGCGGATGTCCTGACCCTTGTGGCTGAACTTGCCGGTCAGGCCAAAGTATTTCTTGTCGACAGCAAGCGGGCAGCCCATTTTGTCTGCCAGTTGCTCGACAAAAAGAGCCCCTGCGTTGTGGCGGGTTTGTGCATATTCCTGGCCGGGATTACCCAGACCGACAATAAGTTTGACCGCGCTCACGACACAGGGGCTCCTTTAGTGCTGCTGAAGATTACTCTTCGGCAGGTGCTTCAGCTTCGCCTTCTGCGGCTGCATCATCACCTTCCTCGTCGGCAGCCTGAACACGGGCTGCGTTCACGCTGACAACTGCCTGGTCGTTTTCGGCCAGCAGTACGGTGAACTCAACACCGGCAGGAGCCTGAATGTCGGACAGGTGAATGGTCTGGCCAACTTCCAGATTGGCGACGTCAACTTCGATCGCTTCTGGCAGGTTTTTCGGCAGACAGGTGATTTCAACTTCAGGTGCAGGACGGAAGATTTCGCCGCCGTCACGCTTGACGCCAACACAGTTATCTTCGTTCAGCAGTACCACGGGTACCAGTGCGGTCAATTTCTGACCGGCAACAATGCGGATAAAGTCAGCGTGCAGTACGAAACCCTTGGCAGGGTGACGTTGCAGGTCTTTCATCATCACATCTTCTTTCTTGCCATCCAGGTTGATGGTCAGAATGCTGCTGTAGCAAGCATCGTTGAGCAGCAGTTTGGCAACTGCACGGTTCTCGATAGAGATGGAAGTGGCTTCTTTGTCGGCACCGTAGATTACGGCAGGTACCAGGTCGGCGTTACGACGCAGGCGGCGGCTCGCACCTTTCCCCAGGTCGGTACGCAGTTGTGCGTCGAGAGTAAATTCGCTCATGGGTTTCTCCAGTAAAAACACAGCCCGGAACTTGCGACCAGCCCGGGCATGTGGTTGTGGCCTTGCGGCCGTTAAAATCAGTACCGGTTAACGGAACATGGCACTGATGGATTCTTCGTTGCTGATACGGCGTACTGCTTCGGCGACAATCGGGCCAATATCCAGCTGGCGGATCTTATCACAGGCCTGGGCTGCAGCAGAGAGCGGAATGGTATTGGTGATGACCATTTCGTCCAGCAGCGAGTTTTCCAGGTTCTCAATCGCGCGGCCCGAAAAAATCGGGTGGGTGCAGTAGGCGACAACCTTGAGTGCGCCTCGTTCTTTCAGGGCTTTGGCAGCGTTGCACAGGGTGCCGGCAGTGTCGACCATGTCATCGACCAGTACACAGGTGCGGCCTTCAACATCACCGATGATGTGCATCACTTCGGATTCGTTGGCTTTTGGCCGGCGCTTGTCGATGATGGCCAGGTCTACACCCAAGTTTTTTGCCACGGCACGGGCGCGGACTACACCGCCAATGTCCGGGGAAACTACAATCAGGTTTTCGTGACGGCAAGCCTGAATATCGTCAACCAGTACGGGTGAGCCATAAATGTTGTCAACGGGGATATCAAAAAAGCCCTGAATCTGGTCAGCATGAAGGTCAACGGTCAAAACACGGTCAACACCAACGGTGGACAGCATGTCGGCCACAACTTTGGCACTGATGGCAACCCGGGCCGAACGCGGACGGCGATCCTGGCGGGCATAACCGAAGTAGGGAATCACGGCAGTGATGCGCGACGCCGAAGAGCGGCGGAAGGCATCAACCATGACCACCAGTTCCATAAGGTTGTCGTTGGTTGGTGCGCAAGTTGGCTGGATGAGAAAAACATCCTTGCCGCGCACGTTTTCGTTGATTTCAACGCTGATTTCGCCATCGGAAAATTTGCCGACGGAAACATCGCCGAGTGGGATATGTAGCTGACGGGCTACACGACGGGCGAGGTCGGGGTTTGCATTCCCCGTGAAGATCATCATCTTGGACACGCGCAGTACCTGTTGCTCACTGAGGGTGGGCCTGACGAGAAAAACCCCTGTGGTCATGCATTTGCTTCCCACAAGGGTTTCCGAATATGGCAGGGGCGGCTGGATTCGAACCAACGCATGGCAGGATCAAAACCTGCTGCCTTACCGCTTGGCGACGCCCCTGTAACGTAAATCATAGTTCTCATTCTAACTTGGCCAGTTCGAGATGCAGCCTTGACAGGTTGCAGCCCTTGCTAACAAAGCATTCCAGTTGTCCTGAAATCTGGGTCGCTACTTTAACAGCTTCGACTTCGTTTGGGAAGACCCCAAATATACAGCTTCCAGTTCCTGTCAGTTTTGCTGGTACATATTGTCCGAGTAATTCAAGTGCTTGACTTACTATCGGGTAGTACCGCTCTACTGTTGCCTGACAGTCGTTGTGGCCGTCTTGGCTGAGAACGGGGCGTACTTTACTCGGCGGGGTATTGCGTGTCAAGCATGGTGCTGAAAATATTTTACCCGTGCTGATAAATACATCCGGGCGGGCTACCAAAAACCAGGGTTCTTCCAGCTCGACAAAGGTCAGCTTTTCGCCAACGCCTTCGGCAAAAGCGGCGCGGCCATGCACGAATACCGGCACGTCGGCACCGAGTTGCAGGCCCAGGCTGGCCAGTTCCTGTAGTGACTGACCGCATTGCCACAGGTGGTTCAGGCCAAGCAGGGTGGTTGCGGCGTTGGAACTGCCACCACCCAGACCGCCGCCGACGGGCAGGCGTTTGTCGATGCGAATGTCGGCTCCGGAGCTGTTACTGCATTGCTGTTGCAGCAGGCGGGCGGCGCGTACGATCAGGTTGCTGTCATGCTCTACATCAGGCATTTCACTATGCAAAATGATCTGGCCGTCCACGCGCGGGCGAAAGTACAACGTATCGCTGTAGTCGAGAAACTGAAACAGGGTTTCCAGTTCGTGATAACCGTCAGGCCTGCGGCCTAGTATATGCAGCATCAGGTTCAGCTTGGCCGGGGCTGGCAGAGTCAGCCAGTCGTTTTGGGAACCGGCCGTCATGGCTGTCCTCCGAGCGTGCGGGCTTGCCATTGCTTAACCAGCAGGGTCAGCTGCAGTTGCGGGCCTTGTAACTGGATACGCTCAGGTAGCCGGGTGCCGTTTTCCAGAGTCTGGTAACGCACATACTCCAGTTGCCAGCCGCCTTGTTCCAGCCGGTGCGCCAGACTGTCATCGTTCAGCTGCAACTGATAGGCGCTGTCCGGTGCCGGCAGGCCGCGTACCCACCACAGCAGGTTGCTGACCGGCAGGCTCCAGCCGAGCTGGCTCTCCATGAGGTCTTCTGCCGAAGCGGCCTCAAGACTGAATTGGGGAGTGGTCAGGCGGATGTCGCCGGGACGGCCGGTTAGCCGGGTTGCGCCCTGACCCAGCGGGCCGGTGACGCGAATGTCAAAGTAGTCCTGACGTTGCAGCCAAAACAGTACTCCGCTGCCGGACTGGGCCGGGCTGCGTACGGCCAGTTTGCCGTTGATGTCCCAGGCATCAAGCTGGCTGATGAGTTGCTGGTGTTGTTTCCAGGCAGCAGGCGAACCGCTGCCGGTGATACTGTCTTGCGGAACGAATGACTGGCAAGCGCCCAGTGTCAGCAGGCTGGCCAGCAGTAAAAAGCGCCTTATCATTTAAACCATCCTTTGCGCGGGTCCAGACGTTTGATTGTTTCCAGTAAAATTTCGTGCCCGGGCGATTTGTCCAGCGCCTCGCGCCAGACTTTGCGCGCTTTGCGCTTTTCACCCATGGCCCAGAGTGCTTCGCCCAGATGAGCGGCCACTTCCGGGTCGGGATAGGCGGCATAGGCCTGCTCCAGCCATGGCAGTGCGTTTTTCGGCTGGCCAAGCTTGTAGTGAACCCAGCCCAGACTGTCGAGGGTGGCGGCATCATCAGGTTGCAGCTTGTGGGCAGCACGAATCAGCTGCAGGGCCTCGTCCAGACGGCTGGTACGGTCGGCCAGCGTATAACCCAGTGCATTCATGGCCATGGCGTGCTCAGGATCATCCCGCAGGATCTGGCGCAAGTCGGTTTCCAGTTGTGCCAGATCATCGCGCTGCTCGGCCAGCATGGCGCGGGTATAGAGCAAGTTGGGATTGTCCGGAAACTGCATGATGGCTTGACCAATCCGTAGCCAGGCCTGCTCCTGGTGCTGGTTGCGACTGAGTACTTCTACTTCGATTTGTAGCAGTGTGGACTGCTCGTCAGGTGCAGCTTGCCGGGCATCGGCAAATAACCGGGTGAACTGCGCAGGCTGATTCATTTGTAATAGCAGGTTGCCCTGTTGCTGGCGAGCGGCGAGAAAATACTCGCCGGAAGCAATTGCCTGATAAGCCTCAAGTGCTTGCTGTGGTTGCTCCAGTGCCTCGAGACAGCGCCCGCTGTTGTATAGCGCAGTGTCAACATAGTTGTCGCGCAGCAGCAGTTCTTGCAGATAAACCAGTGCTTCTTGCCAGGCCTCCAGATCCATATACAGATAAGCCAGGCCGAGGCGGAAGTCGTCGTTGTCCGGCTCGGACTGCAACAACAGCAAAAACTGGTCGCGGGCTTCCTCCAGCCGGTTCATGCTGATGAGCTGGCGGGCATAGTTGAGCCGAATCAGATTATTGTCCGGCTGCTGTTCCAGCAGCTGTTGCTGCACAATCAGGCTTTGCTCCGGCTGGTCCAGCTGTTGCAACAAGCGTGCCTGCAGGGCAAGGGCAGGGATGCTGCTTTCGCCGGGCATGTGTTGCAGCAGACTCAGAGCCTGTTCCGGATGTTCTTCCTGCAGCAAAATGGCTTGGCCAAGACGCAGCTCGTTACGCTGCGGGTGCTGTCGTAGCAGCTGCTCGAATTCGTCGAGCAGGGCGGCACGCATGGCCGGGGCCGCATGGGTGGCGGTGTAGGCTATGAAGTCAAAATGGCTTTCGCTGTCGGGATCGAGTGTGATGGACTGGCTGGTGTGTTCCAGCGCCTGTGTGAATTGTCCGGTTTTCGCCAGTTCCAGTGCGGCGGCGCGATGCGCTTCGGCGCTGTCGGGCGCGAGCCGGACCCAGGTCAGGGCGCTGGCAAGGGCAGCGCCACGTTCGTCCATGTATTCGGCAATCTGAAAGGCCCGTTCTGCGACGAGTGGGCTGTGGGCTTGCTGCACCTGGCGCTGGTAGCGTTGCAGGGCCAGTGCTGGTTGTTGGCGCTGGCCGGCCAGCTCGGCCAGCAGCAGGTCATACAGGGTATCGCTATCAAAATTGCGGCTGGGTGGCTGCGGGGGAGGATTGGCAGCAATAACGGCTTCAACGTTGTCGGTATCCGGATTGGCCGGCAATAGCTGGCAGCCGGACAAGGCCAGCAGACAGAGTAAGTAGGGTAAATGCTTGTTCATGATCAGGGGCAAACAGAATTGTGGTCAATGCATGCATGATGACACAGGCAGCGGTTGAATACCTATGCAAACAGCGTATCCACCTGATGGCCAGCTGTGAAATATGTGTGATTTTATCGGTTGCTACAGGGCGTTTGTGCACTGTGCTAGACTTGGCAGCCAAAACCATAAGCAGGCCGGCACCGGATGCAGGCTGCGATAATGGACATACAAATCAATTTTTTCCGTTTTATTTGAGGCGGGCGGTTGTTCTATAAGTAACGACATAGGACAATCTGCCGCCTTTACAGGCTTTGAGTTTTAGCGACTGGCATGGCTTTTATTGCTCTGGGAATCAATCACAAGACAGCAACGGTGGCTGTGCGCGAGCGCGTGGCTTTCAGTCCTGACCGTCTGGCAGAGGCGCTGCAACAGCTGTGTCGGGAAGGTGGTGCGCGCGAAGCGGCCATTTTGTCTACCTGTAACCGCAGCGAGCTGTATCTGGAAATGGAAACAGGTCAGCAGGGACAGGTGCTGGACTGGCTGGCCAATTATCATGACCTGCCGGTTGAAGACCTGCATGGCTGTGCTTATGCCCATGAAGACAGTGAGGCAGTACGGCACATGATGCGCGTGGCCTGTGGGCTGGATTCTTTGGTGCTGGGCGAGCCGCAGATTCTGGGCCAGATCAAGGACTCATATGATGTGGCGCGTGAGGCGGGAACCATCGGGCCATTACTGGGTCGTCTGTTTCAGGCTACGTTCAGTACCGCAAAAACCGTGCGTACCGATACCGCGATTGGTGAGAACCCGGTGTCGGTGGCCTTTGCTGCAGTCAGCCTGGCCAAACAGATTTTTTCTGACCTGAGCGAGAGCCGCGCGTTGCTGATCGGGGCGGGCGAGACCATCACCCTGGTAGCACGCCATCTGTATGAGCAGGGCGTAAGAAATATCGTGGTTGCCAACCGCACACTGGAACGTGCCCGTCTGTTGTCGGAAGAGTTTGGTGCCGAAGCCGTAGTGCTGTCGGATATTCCCGATGCGCTGGTCAATAGCGACATTGTCATCAGCTCCACTGCCAGCCAGTTGCCGGTACTGGGCAAGGGCGCGGTCGAGCGGGCATTGAAACTGCGTAAACACAAGCCGATCTTTATGGTCGATATTGCCGTGCCGCGCGATATCGAGCCGCAGGTGGGCGAGCTGGATGATGTTTACCTGTATACCGTTGACGACCTGCACGAGGTGGTCGCGGAAAACTTGAAAAGCCGCCAGGGTGCGGCCAAGGCAGCAGAAGAGCTGGTTGTGCTTGGCACAGCCGACTTTATGGAGCGCATGCGTGAACTGGCTGCCGTAGATATACTGCGTGCTTACCGGCAGCAGGGTGAAGCCTGTCGTGATGAGGAGTTGCAAAAAGCGCTGCGTGCGCTGGCCAGTGGTAGCGCTGCAGAAGATGTACTGTCGCAGCTGGCACGCGGCCTGACCAACAAACTGCTGCACACGCCGAGTGTGCAGTTGAAACGCCTGTCTGCTGATGGCCGCCATGAGGCGCTGGCAGTGGCCCGGGAACTCTTTGGCTTGAACCCAGGTAAAACCAACCCATGAAGCCTTCGCTCGTCAGCCGTCTGGATGTGCTGAAAGACCGTTTTGAAGAATTGACCGCACTGCTTGGTGATGCCCAGGTAATCAGCGACCAGAATCAGTTTCGCGATTACTCCAAAGAGTACGCCGAGATTGAGCCGGTGGTGCAGACCTATCAGGATTGGCAGAAGCTCAAGTCTGATCAGGCCGAGGCTCAGGCCCTGCTTAAAGACAGTGATCCTGATGTGCGGGAAATGGCCGAGGAAGAACTGGCCGAATGCAAAGGTGCCATCGAAGAGCTGGAAGAACAGTTGCAGGTGCTGCTGTTGCCCAAAGACCCCAATGATGGCCGCAACGTGTTTCTGGAAGTGCGTGCCGGAACGGGTGGAGATGAAGCCGCCATTTTTTCTGGCGATTTGTTTCGCATGTATTCGCGTTATGCCGAGCGACAGGGCTGGCGGGTAGAAATTCTCTCCGAGCATGAAGGTGAGCACGGCGGCTTCAAGGAAGTGATTGCACGCGTCGAGGGCACCAACGTTTATGGCCGCCTCAAGTTCGAGTCCGGTGCTCACCGCGTGCAGCGCGTGCCCGAGACCGAGTCGCAAGGACGGGTGCATACTTCAGCCTGTACCGTAGCGGTATTGGCCGAGCCGGACGAGCAGGCGGCGATTGACATTAACCCGGCCGATTTGCGCGTGGACACTTACCGCGCTTCGGGTGCTGGTGGCCAGCACGTCAACAAGACCGACTCTGCGGTGCGTATTACCCACTTGCCGACCGGCATTGTGGTCGAGTGTCAGGAAGAGCGCTCACAGCACAAGAATCGTGCCCGTGCCATGGGCTGGCTGGCGGCGCGTCTGCAAGACCAGCAAACTGCGGCGGCAGAAAAAGAAATGACCGATGCCCGCCGTTCACTGGTGGGCAGTGGTGACCGCTCCGAGCGCATCCGCACTTATAACTATCCACAGGGACGGGTCACTGATCATCGCATTAACCTGACCCTGTATTCGCTGGATGACATCATTCAGGGTGCGCTGGAGCAGGTTATTGATCCGTTGCTGGTGGAGTATCAGGCCGACCAGTTGGCCGCACTGGACGACTAAACCATGACCACCATTGCCTGTCTGTTGCAGCGAGCGTCCGGGCTGGCTTCGGACACAGCCAAACTGGATACCGAGCTGCTGCTGGCCCATGTGCTGGGTAAACCCCGCAGCTATTTGTATACCTGGCCGGGCAAGGAATTGAGCGCGACAGAACTGACCGCCTTTGAAGCGCTGTTTGCCCGTCGTGTCGCGGGAGAACCGGTAGCGCACTTGTTGGGTCGACAGGGCTTCTGGACGCTGGACCTGCATGTCAGTACCGATACCCTGATCCCCCGCCCTGAAACCGAGCTGCTGGTCGAAACCGCTTTGGAACTGGGTGCGGCCAGCAGTGATTTGCGCGTGCTGGATCTGGGTACAGGCACAGGTGCGATTGCGCTGGCGCTGGCCAGTGAGCGCCCCCGCTGGCAAGTGACCGGGGTTGACCGTGTTTCCGAAGCAGTGCTGCTGGCGCAGCACAATGCACTGGCTTGCCATCTGGGTGGCGTACGTTTTTTACACAGTGACTGGTTTGCCGCACTGGCGGGCGAGCGTTTTCATCTGATTGTCAGCAATCCGCCGTATATTGCACTGGAAGACCCGCATCTGGCGCAAGGCGATGTGCAGTTTGAACCGATGAGCGCGCTGGTGTCCGGTGTTGACGGGCTTGATGATATCCGCCGTATTCTGGTCGATTCTGGCGCGTACCTGCATGAGCAGGGCTGGCTGTTGCTGGAGCACGGCTGGCAACAGGCAGCCATGGTGCGTGAGCTGATGCAGCATGCAGGCTTCAGTCAGGTTCGTAGTGTGCGTGATCTGGCCGGGCACGAGCGCGTGACACTGGGCCAGTGGCAACATCTGAAGGAGGCCATGGCATGCTGACCGACGAGGAACTGCTGCGGTATAGCCGCCATATCCTGCTGGCCGGGCTGGATATTGAAGGGCAGCTCAAGCTCAAGCAAAGCAAGGTGCTGATTGTCGGACTGGGCGGGCTGGGTTCGCCAGTTGCCTTGTATCTGGCGGCTGCCGGTATTGGCGAACTGCACTTGGCCGATTTTGATGTGGTCGATAGCAGCAACCTGCAGCGCCAGATTGTGCATGACACCCCGCACGATGGCAGTCTCAAGGTGGAGTCGGCCCGCCATCGTCTGCAAGCGCTGAACCCTTTGCTTGCTCTGTATACACATAATCAGAAACTGGATGCGGACAATCTTGGGCTGCTGGTACAGGGAATGGATCTGGTGCTGGACTGCACTGACAACTTCCGCATTCGTGATCAGTTGAACCGGGCTTGTGTAATTCATGAAGTGCCGTGGGTCAGTGGTGCTGCGATCCGTCTTTCGGGACAGGTGACGCTGTTTGATCCGCGTCAGCCGGACAGTCCTTGCTATCGTTGCCTGTTTCCCGCAGTGGACGAGGATGCGCTGGGTTGCAACGAGGCTGGTGTGCTGGGGCCGCTGGTCGGTGTGGTGGGCAGCATTCAGGCTGCCGAAGCGATTAAGCAGCTGACCGGGCTGGGACGCACCTTGCTCGGGCGTTTGCTGTTGGTTGATATGGGTAATAGCCAGTTTCGTGAGCTGCGTATCAGTCGCGATCCTGGCTGCACGGTTTGTGGCGGCTAAACATGCACGAGCAGCTACCGGTGGGCGTGTTTGATTCCGGTTTGGGCGGGTTGTCGGTACTGGCCGAAATTCGCCAACTATTGCCGAATGAATCGCTGGTTTATGTCGCTGATAGTGCTCATGTACCTTACGGCGAAAAAACTGCTGAACAAATTATTGAGCGCAGTATTTTACTGAGTGGTTTTTTGCTGGACCAGGGTGCCAAAGCTCTGGTTGTGGCTTGTAATACCGCGACCGCTGCGGCGATTCAGGTACTGCGTGAACGCTGGCCGGGGCTGATTGTAGTCGGCATGGAGCCAGCGGTAAAACCGGCTGCCGAGCGTTCGGTCAATGGCAAGATCGGTGTGTTGGCTACAACGGGTACTTTGCGGAGTGCCAAGTTTGCTGCTTTGCTGGAGCGTTATTCGGCGCAAGTGCAGGTATTTACCCAACCCTGTCCTGGACTGGTCGAGCGCATCGAAGCAGGCGAGCTGCATAGCCGTGCCACGCGCGAACTGCTGGCCGGTTATGTGCAGCCGTTGCTGGACTCAGGCTGCGACAGTCTGATTCTGGGCTGTACCCATTATCCGTTTATCAAACCGTTGCTGGCCGAAATGGTTGGTGAGCAAATAGCAATTATTGATACCGGAGCAGCCGTAGCGCGACGTTTGCAGCAGCTATTGGGTGAAGCCGGGCTGCTGGCTGAGACTCGAAGCAGTGCCGATGTTTTTTATACCACGGGCAGTGTTGCTGCCATACAGCAGGCGTTGCCGGCATTGTGGCCGGAACAGACCGTAGTCAACGAGCTGCATCTGTAACAGGGTGCGCTGCGCGTAATAGAGGTGTTGCCAGTGTCCGACATTACCCAATTATCATGTGAGCTGGGCGCGCTGCTGCTGGCAGCGGGTGAGCAGGTCAGCACTGCCGAATCCTGTACCGGTGGCGGTATTGCCGAGGCCATTACCCGTATTGCGGGTAGTTCGGCCTGGTTTGAAGCTGGCTATATCACCTATTCCAACGCGCAAAAAACCGCCATGTTGCAGGTTGTGCCCGAGTTGTTTGTCAGTCACGGTGCAGTCAGTCTGCCCGTTGTGGCAGCCATGGTTCGTGGCGCGCAACAACACAGTGGAGCACGCTATGGCGTGGCTGTTAGCGGTATTGCCGGACCCGGCGGTGGCACTACGGAAAAGCCGGTTGGCACGGTTTGTTTTGCCTGGGCCGATGGCGAACAAGTGTTGACGGAGCAACTGTTCTTTAGCGGTGACCGGCAGGCTGTGCGTCGAAAAACGGTACTGCATGCTTTGCGCGGATTATTATTGTTGCTGCGGCAGGAGTAAGTAGTTTGTTTTCGGTAATGAGCGTGTGATGGGTGGCATCAGCGGGATACAGACTCCACAAACACGCCGCAAGTACATCCATGTAGGCTCCGCAACGCCATTCCTGGCGTTGCAGGGTTTGCTACATCTGTATCCCGCTGATACAGGCATCAAGCAGTAACGAATATCCAATTAATCACCAGTTGCCATTTGCAAAAAAACAGGCATAATACTGGTTAACTATACAGTGGTTTGCCAAGGGCAGGCCAAACAACGATTCAAGTCATGAGGTGGAAACAATGGACGAGAACAAAAAGAAAGCGCTATCCGCAGCCCTGGGCCAAATTGAGCGTCAGTTCGGCAAAGGTGCGGTCATGCGTATGGGCGATCAGGAGCGCCAGGCCATCCCGGCCATTTCCACCGGCTCCCTCGGACTGGATATTGCCCTTGGCATAGGCGGCCTGCCAAAAGGCCGGATTGTCGAAATTTACGGGCCGGAATCATCCGGTAAAACCACCCTGACCCTGTCAGTGATTGCCGAAGCACAAAAACAGGGCGCAACCTGTGCCTTTGTTGATGCCGAACACGCCCTGGACCCTGAGTATGCTGGCAAGCTGGGCGTAAATGTTGATGACCTTTATGTGTCCCAGCCGGACACCGGTGAGCAGGCGCTAGAAATTACCGACATGCTGGTGCGCTCCAATGCTGTAGACGTCATTGTGGTTGACTCGGTCGCAGCGCTGGTACCCAAAGCAGAAATTGAAGGCGAAATGGGCGATGCGCATGTGGGTTTGCAAGCCCGCTTGATGAGCCAAGCGTTGCGTAAAATCACCGGCAACATCAAAAATGCCAACTGTCTGGTAATTTTCATCAACCAGATTCGTATGAAAATCGGCGTGATGTTCGGTAGCCCGGAAACCACCACTGGTGGTAACGCACTCAAGTTCTATTCTTCCGTGCGACTGGATATTCGCCGCATCGGCGCGGTAAAAGAGGGTGACGAAATCACCGGTAACGAAACTCGGGTCAAAGTGGTAAAAAACAAGGTGGCCCCTCCGTTCCGTCAGGCCGAATTCCAGATTCTGTATGGTCGTGGAATTTACCGCACTGGCGAAATTATCGACCTGGGTGTGCAGCTGGGCTTGCTGGAAAAAGCCGGTGCCTGGTATAGCCATCAGGGCACCAAAATCGGTCAGGGCAAGGCCAACTCGGCCCGTTATCTGGAAGAAAATCCCGAGCTGTGCCAGAGCCTGGAAAAGCAGATTCGTGATCAGCTGCTGATTGCCAGCGGACCGGCCAAAGAAGAAGCTGAAGCGGCAGCCGCACCGGCGCCGGCCAAGAAAGACAAAGAGTAATTTGACTCTGACTTCGGCATCGGCACACTGATAATTTGTGTGCCGGTGCTGATTTTTTTGTAGGAGCAAGTTTGGCTACGGCCAAGATTGGACCAGCGCTTCCTGAATACGTACCCATAAGGCAACAGGCTGGAGAGTGGCAATGGATACACCGGTAGCAGTACGCAGAGCCGCTATGGATCTGCTGGCCCGGCGCGAACACAGCGTTCAGGAGCTGCATCGCAAGCTGCGACAGCGTGGCGCAGAGCCAGAGCTGATTACCGTTGAACTGCAAAAGCTGGTGGATGAAGGTTTATTGTCCGAGCAGCGTTATTTGGAAAGCTATATCCGCAGTCGTGCCCTAAGTGGTCGCGGACCAGTGCGCATCAGGGAAGAGCTGTCGCAGCGTGGCTTGAGTCGCCAAGACATTGAGCTTGGACTGGAAGAAGCGGATATCGACTGGCAGGAGCAGTTACAAGACCTGTGGCAGCGCAGATTTGGTGAAAAACCTACCGATCAGAAAGCCTTTGCTAAGCAAGCACGTTTCCTGTTGTATCGTGGTTACCCAATGGATTGGGTGCAGCGTTTATTAAGGTAACCGCCACTTGGGCATAAGCAGTCATACATGGGCTTATCAAACAGAGCCTTAGAAGGCCTAGTCCTGACAACGTA
>CAZBXG010000029.1:14461-19582 GCA_964495925.1 uncultured Thiopseudomonas sp. | reverse complement strand
AGTTCTTGTCCTTGCGGCGCTTTTCAAACTCGGTACCGAGAATTTCTTCCCAGTTCGGACCCCACTCAATCTTTTCCATACGCTTGCCGGTGATCGCCGAACGCGGGCGTGCAACCGGCTGGTGCGGCACTGATGGCGCAGTGTGCAGGTGCTGGTAGTCGAAATCGAACGGCTCGTAATAATCGTCGATTTCCGGCAGGTCCGGGTTGGAGAAGATATTTGCCAACACGCGAAATTTGCCGCCAATCCGCGGGCGGATACTGCCATCCGCTTCGCGTACCCAGCCGCCTTTCCACTTTTCCTGATTTTCCCACTCTTTGGGATAGCCGATGCCGGGCTTGGTCTCAACGTTATTAAACCACGCATATTCCATGCCTTCCCGGCTGGTCCAGACGTTTTTACAGGTCACCGAACAGGTGTGACAGCCAATGCATTTGTCCAGGTTCAGAACCATGGCGACTTGTGAACGAATTCTCATGGCGCTCTCCTTAAAGATCTTGTGGCAACGGTTGTGGCAAGTCATCGCTGTCGGAACCATCCAGCCAGTCGACCTTGTTCATCTTGCGTACTACGACAAACTCGTCACGGTTACAGCCCACGGTGCCGTAATAGTTGAAGCCATAGGCCTGCTGTGCATAACCGCCAATCATGTGGGTGGGTTTCAGCACCACACGAGTTACCGAGTTGTGGTGGCCACCACGGGTTTTCGTGGTCTCGGAGCCGGGCACGTTTACGATGCGCTCCTGAGCGTGATACATCATGATCATGCCTTCTTTAACCCGCTGGCTGACCACTGCGCGAGCCGTCAGGGCACCGTTGGCGTTGAAGCACTCAACCCAGTCGTTGTCTTCAATACCGGCTTTTTTCGCGTCGATTTCCGACAGCCAGACAATCGGGCCACCACGGCTGAGGGTCAGCATCAGCAGGTTGTCCGTATAGGTACTGTGAATCCCCCACTTCTGGTGCGGAGTAATCCAGTTGAGGACAATCTCGGTATTGCCGTTAGCATGTTGACCTTTAACGATATCCACCGTGCGGGTGTTGACCGGCGGGCGATAGCTCATCAACTGCTCACCAAACGCCTGCATCCAGGGGTGATCCTGATAGAACTGCTGACGGCCGGTGATGGTGCGCCACGGAATCAGCTCGTGTACGTTGGTGTAACCGGCGTTGTAGCTGACATGCTCGTCTTCCAGGCCTGACCAGGTCGGGCTGGAAATGATCTTGCGCGGCTGCGCCTGCAGGTCACGGAAGCGGATGGCTTCGTGCTCCTTGCCTTTGGCCAGATGGGTATGATCACGACCGGTAAACTCGGACAGTGCTGCCCACGCCTTGACCGCCACATGACCGTTGGTTTCCGGGGCCAGCGACAACACCACTTCGGCGGCATCAATCGCCGATTCGATGCGCGGACGACCCTGACTGACACCCTCATCCAGCACCGGTTTGTTCAGCTGGGTCAAGAAGCTGACCTCATCATCTGTGTTCCAGCTAATGCCCTTGCCGCCGTTGCCAAGGCTGTTCATCAATGGACCAAGCGAAGTGAATTTTTTGTAGGTGTTTGGATAATCGCGCTCAACCACCGTCATGTTCGGCGCGTTCTTGCCTGGCTGAATCGGCTCACCCGCCGATTTCCAGTCGGTACCACCAAACGGCTGGGCCAGCTCGCCGGGGCTGTCGTGTTGCATGGGGACGGTGACCAGATCCTGCTCGACACCCAGATGGCCTTCGCACAGCTCGGAGAATTTCTTGGCAATGCCCTTGAAAATCTCCCAGTCGCTGCGGGATTCCCACGCCGGGTCAATCGCCGCGGACAACGGGTGAATGAACGGGTGCATGTCCGAAGTGTTCATGTCGTCCTTTTCATACCAGGTCGCGGTTGGCAGGACGATATCCGAATACACACAGGTGGACGACATACGGAAGTCCAGTGTGGTGACCAGATCCAGCTTGCCGATGGCCGCATCATCCTGCCACTCGACTTCTTTTGGCTTATAGCCAATGCTGCCGCTGTCTTCGTTCAAGACACCATGCTTGGGTGTACCCAGCAGGTATTTCAGCATGTACTCGTGACCCTTGCCCGAGGAGCCAAGCAGGTTGGAACGCCAGACAAACATGTTGCGCGGGAAGTTGGCCGGGCTGTCCGGCTGTTCACAGGCAAAACGCAGCGAACCTTCTTCCAGTGCGGATACCGCATATTCTTGCGGGGTCTTGCCAGCCTTGGCCGCATCACGGCAAATCTGCAGCGGGTTGCGGTTGAGCTGTGGCGCACTCGGCAGCCAGCCCGCCCGCTCGGCCTTGATGTTGTAATCGAGTGCGTGCTCGGGCATGGAGTCCTTGTCCGCCAGTGGCGACAGGATTTCATGCATGTTCATTTTCTCGTGACGCCACTGCGAACTGTGGTTGTAGAAGAAGCTGGTACCGTTCATCTGGCGCGGTGGACGATTCCAGTCCAGGCCAAAGGCCAGCGGCAGCCAGCCGGTTTGCGGACGCAGTTTTTCCTGGCCCACATAGTGCGCCCAGCCGCCACCGGTCTGACCGACACAGCCACACAGCAGCAGCATGTTGATCACGCCACGGTAGTTCATGTCCATGTGATACCAGTGGTTCATCGCCGCACCGATAATGATCATGGACTTGCCGCGAGTCTTGTCGGCGTTGTCGGCAAACTCGCGGGCAACCTGGATCACCTTCTCGCGGCTGACGCCGGTAATGGCTTCCTGCCACGCCGGAGTGCCGGGAATATCCGCCTGATCAAAGCTGCTGGCGACATTACCGCCACCCAGGCCGCGATCAATCGCCAGGCCTGCCGCACTGATGTCAAACACCGTGGCCACCAGCGCCTTGCTGCCGTCAGCCAGGGTAATTTCCTTGCCCGGGACACGACGGAACTGGATGTTGTCGCCTTCCACATGCTGAAAATAATCGTGCAGATCGCCGCCAAAATAGGGGAAAGCTACATCCACCGCGTTGCCTGCTTCCAGCAGGGACAATTGCAGCTTGACCTCCCGGCCTTTGCCGCCTTCCCGGGCTTCAATGTTCCATTTGCCTTTTTCATTCCAGC
The DNA here is from genome assembly GCA_964495925.1 of uncultured Thiopseudomonas sp. GTDB lineage: Bacteria > Pseudomonadota > Gammaproteobacteria > Pseudomonadales > Pseudomonadaceae > Thiopseudomonas. Next base: position 16,518 of record CAZBXG010000029.1, on the reverse strand, counting down.
GATAGCCGATGGAGCCTTGAGGGGAGACGAGTTCATCGCTATTACTGTCAATGGCAACAGTTTTCCACTCGGGGTTATTGTCCTGGCCCAGGTTCTGGTCCAGATCGGCTGCCCGCAGGAAACGGGTGGGTTTGTAGCCTTCCGCAAACTCTTCCAGCATCACCAGCATCGGCATGTCGGTGTAGCGACGCACGTAGTCGGTGAAGTATTCGCTGGGGTTTTCCAGATGGAATTCTTTGAAAATGACGTGGTTGAATGCCTGCGCCAATGCAGCGTCAGTACCCTGCTTGGGGTTCAGCCAGAGGTCGGTCAATTTTGCCACTTCGGAGTAGTCCGGCGTGACCGAAACGGTTTTCGCACCCTTATAACGCACCTCGGTAAAGAAGTGGGCATCCGGGGTACGGGTCTGGGGCACGTTGGAACCCCAGGCAATGATGTAGTTGGAGTTGTACCAGTCCGCCGACTCCGGCACGTCGGTCTGCTCGCCCCAAACCATCGGCGAGGCCGGTGGCAGGTCGCAGTACCAGTCATAGAAGCTCAGGCACACACCACCCATCAGCGACAGATAGCGCGAGCCAGCGGCATAGCTGATCATCGACATGGCGGGAATCGGCGAGAAGCCAATCACCCGGTCCGGGCCATATTGCTTGGTGGTATAGACGTTGGCCGCCGCTATAATCTCGTTGACCTCGTCCCAGCTGGAGCGGACAAAACCGCCCAGACCGCGCTGACTTTTGTAAGACCTGGCCTTGGCCGGATCTTCGACAATGCTGGCCCAGGCCTCTACCGGCGCCTGGTTCTTGCGTGCGTCACGCCACAGCTTGAGCAACGCCTTGCGCACCTTGGGATACTTGACCCGGTTCGCGCTGTAGATGTACCAGCTGTAGCTGGCGCCACGCGGGCAGCCGCGCGGTTCGTGGTTGGGCAGGTCCGGACGGGTGCGCGGGTAGTCAGTTTGCTGCGTTTCCCAGGTGATCAGCCCGTTTTTAACGTAAATTTTCCAGGAACAGGAACCAGTACAGTTCACCCCGTGGGTGGACCGGACGATCTTGTCGTATTGCCAGCGGCTTCTGTAACTGTCCTCCCAGTCACGGGACTCCTGACGGGTTTCCCCGTGACCATCGGCAAATTCATCCTGCTTTCTTTTGAAGAAACGCATTTGGTCCAGTATTCGACTCATTGCTCTACCCTCGTCAAATGCTGCCGACACACCACTGTGTACCGGCAGCGTATTCAATCCCCGTCTTCCGGGTACAAATTTATTTTTCTTGCTCTGCCGCCAGTTCCAGGTCAACCGAAGACACGGCATATTCCTCGGCAAATGAACCTTCAGGCTCTTTCAGCCAGAAGAAGCAGGCGATGTAACTGAGCAAAGCACCGCCAGCGATAATGAAAAAGAATTGGGATGGCGTAACAAAGGTGTACAGGGTCAGATAAAACACTGCCCCCACGTTGCCGTATGCTCCAGCCATGCCGGAAATCTGACCGGTAATACGCCGCTTGATGGAAGGAATAATGCCGAAGGTGGCACCCTCCGCTCCCTGTACGAACACCGAACAGAGAATGGTGATGGCGACTGCCATGAACAGCGGCCAGCCGCTATTCATCAGACCCATCAGGGCAAAGCCGACAGCGATACCCAGCATGTAGGCCAGCATGACAAAGCGACGGTTACCAAAGCGGTCCGATACCAGCCCACCAATCGGACGGGCAATCAGGTTGACGAAAGCAAAGGATGCGGCAATCAGGCCGGCAGCCGTTGCTGTCAATCCCCAGGTCATTTCAAAGAACATCGGCAGCATGGAGACCACCGCCAGTTCGGCACCAAAGTTGGCAAAGTAGGTGGAGTTAAGTGCTGCTACCGAGTTGAAATCATACTTGTCATCCTCGGGCACGCCCTTGCGCAAAATGGGCAGATTGACCAGCAGAATCTGCAAGATCTGATAAGCCACCACCAGCACAATCACACCATGACACACCCACGCCCAACCGGACGACAGGTAGCCCATGTTTTCGATGCGCCAGACCAGCACCGACAGGATGCCAACCATCGGAAT
>CAZBXG010000029.1:1762-14361 GCA_964495925.1 uncultured Thiopseudomonas sp. | reverse complement strand
CCAAAGTTGCCCCAGCCGGCATAGAAGCCCTCGGCAAAGCCGATGTCGCGCGGCTTGAACCACATCGCCGTCATATGGATACCAACCACAAAACTGGCACCAATGGAACTGAGTACCAAACGTGAAATCAGCAACTGGGAGCGGGTGTCACCATAAGCAAACGCCAGTGCCGGCAGCGCCATGGTGACCATCAGCACCGAGAACACCCGACGCGGACCCCACTTGTCCAGTGCCATCCCCACCAAAATCCGTGCCGGAATGGTCAACGCTACGTTGGCAATGGCAAACAGGCGCAGGTCGTCGGCGGTCAGCCAGTCCACGCTTTTCAGCATGCTGGTGGCCAGCGGTGCCATGTTGAACCAGACAAAGAAACAGATATAAAAGGCAATCCAGGTCAGGTGCAATGCCCTGATTTCCGGTTGCCTGACCCTAAACAGATCTGAAGTTTTCATGCGTATTCTCCGGCCTGCGAACTTACGAACAGGACTGGATCAAAATTGGACATTTGACCCGCCTGGTAAGAAAAGAACTGACGTTGCCGAAAGTCATGAAGTTGAACTCTTCGACCAGCGCATCCAGCGTTTTACCGATGATGTTGCTGTCGGCTTTTTCGCTGTGCCGGGCAAGCACCAGCAAGTCAGGTTTTTTGCTGTGCACTGCTTCCAGGATCATTTTGCGCGGATCCCCCTCCGCGATGATCACGTCAGCATTCACACCCAGCTCTTTGAGGGTTTGCGCGGCTTCGCGCACCGATTCAGCAAAGTCGAATTTGTAATCTTCGTAACCTTGCTCGTTCACGCCACTGGAACCCATGGTCGGATCAACCACACCGATCAGGGTTACTTTCGGCAGCATGCAGGCAAACATTTTTAATGTTTTATCCAGCGCCTGCCGGGCATTGGTCGAGTTGTCATAAGCAAACATGATGTTCATGTCGAGCTCCTTGATAGCAATCGAAGTCAGGGGTTTTGCACATAAGCGTTCTTGCGCAGGTAGAACCACCAGTTCAGTACCAGACACAGCGCATAGAAAATGGCAAAACCGTACATGGCCACCTGTGGCGTGCCCGCCTTGATCTGCTCGCCAATCACCACCGGAGCAACAAAGGAGCCATAAGCGGCAATGGCGGACGTCCAGCCCAGCACCGGGCCAGCTTGTTCACGGTCATAAATCACGCCGATGGTGCGGAAAGTAGAACCATTGCCCACACCAGAAGCGGCAAACAGAATCAGAAACAAAAGAATGAAGGTAAAGAAGAAGGACTCCGGATGAGTCGAGCCATAAGCCGCCTGCATCACATAACCCAGTGCAGCAGAAGCCACCACCATGATCACGGTAATCACCTGAGTCACCAGTGAGCCGCCCCACTTGTCAGAAATCCAGCCGCCAATCGGACGAGTCAGCGCACCAAGGAACGGGCCGATCCAGGCATAGGTCAGGGCGCTGGGCGCATTCGGGTTGGCCACACGGGCTACCACACCATCGGCACCCACTTCGTTCACGAAGCCGAAAATCACCGTAATCGACAGTGGTAGCGCCATGGAAAAGCCGATAAAGGAACCAAAGGTCAGGATGTAGAGCACGCTCATCGACCAAGTGTGCTTGTCACTGAAAATGGCAAACTGGCGCTTGATATTCGGCTTGATGCTGCCCGGAATCAGGCGTAGCGCGCCCAGCGTGGCAATCATGATCAGCGGCATCGCCACCCACATGTTGAGCACACCCAAACCAAATGGCTTGGGCAGGTACAGATACAGGCCGATCACCGAGATGACGAAACTAATCCCGTACAGGCCGAGAATTTTACTGAACGCACTCAGTGGTGTGCCCGGTGCTGGGGTAATCGGGATGATGTTGTTCATACCAAACCAGCCAATCAGGCTCAGCGGTACCAGAAACACCAGCCAGATCCAGCCGCCGTTCTGAATCCAGGTCAGAGAACCGGCCGGAATACGACCAATCAGGGTACCGCTGTCTTTGACCAGCTCCATCGAACCACCGCCCATGGCACCAAAGATGCCCATGGTCATGACCAGGGGAATCAGGATTTGCATGGTGGTCACACCGAAGTTGCCCAGACCTGCGTTTAGGCCTAGCGCCAGACCCTGCTGGCGTTTCGGGAAAAAGGTGCTGATGTTGCTCATGGAGCAGGCAAAGTTGCCGCCACCAATACCCGAGAGCAGCGCCAACAGCTGGAACACCCACAGTGGCGTACTCTGATCTTGCAGCGCGATCCCTGCACCCGCTGCCGGGATGATCAGCAAAGAGGTAGTAAATACGATAGTATTGCGGCCTCCGGCAATGCGGATCATGAAAGAAGCCGGAATACGGAATGTAGCACCGGCCAGACCGGCAATGGCAGTCAGCGTGAACAGTTCAGCTGGCTGGAACGGAAAGCCCAGATTGAGCATTTGCACGGTGATGATGCCCCACATCATCCATACGGCAAAGCCAAGCAACAAGCTGGGAATGGAAATCCACAGGTTCCGGTTAGCAATAGCCTTGCCTGTGTTCTCCCAGAACGTATGGTCCTCAATGTCCCATTTCTCGATATTTTTGTTCATCGTTTACCTCGACCGGGTCTTGTAAAAATATCCTTAGGCGAAGCAGGTGCATCGCTTTGTCCCGATACTAAGGCGTGGTCATGGCCTGATAAAACCAAGTGCATTACTGGGTTAATTTTCACAGTACCCACTAAGGGGTAACAGATTGCAACACCCTCCATACAGATCAACAAGATACGAGCAAAAAAACGCATTAACGGATTTGTGGAAATTATGGGGTATTCACCCTTTATGCTGTTTTTTGCTAAGTTCGGGGCCATGGTCATGCACAGCACGTTCGGCATGACCTCATCTCAAGCCCAGGTCACATTGGCAGACATTCTCTTCACGGAAAGCCTATGACGACACAACCAGAACCAGACACTCCACACGAGTTTCAAATCTCGTTTCGGCGTTCGGTCATTCTGAAGACCCTGATTGCATTTTCACTGGTCATTTCATTTAACCTGCTCAGCATGCTGGCCGGCATGTACCTGTCAGAATCCATTCGTGGCGATGCCGAAGCCATCAACAAGGCCGGCAGCTTGCGCATGCAGTCCTACCGTCTGGCCCTGGCCATCAGTGGCAGTCCGCAAGGTGTCAAAGGCGTACCTGGCCCGGAAGAAATACAGGCGCGTATCGACGAGTTTCACCAGACCATTCATGCCAGATCACTGGCACAAGCAGTCAAAGGCAAAACCGAACTGGCCGCTTCCTATCAGGAAATAGTCAATCGCTGGCAGAGTCTGATGCGCCCTCTGCTAGAACAAAACCCGCCACAAAAATGGGCTTACGGGCATGAGGTTCCGGTCTTTGTCAAAAGTCTGGACAGCTTTGTGCACGAACTGCAACTGGCCTCGGAGCGCAAACTTTCCTACATTCGTGGCCTGCAAATCTCAGCGCTCTTTACTACCATTCTGTTGGCGCTGTTTGTCATAGTCAGTTCACATACCAGACTGGTCGTGCCCCTGCTCAAAATCATTGCCCACGCCAAACTGCTCGGCAAAGGCAACCTGAATCCGGAAATCAGTATCGCCAGCCGGGTGAGCGAAAATAACGAGCTGGGCTTGCTGGCCAAAACCCTGGACATGATGGCGCTGGAGCTATTCGAGCTGTATGCCAGTCTGGAACACAAGGTCGATACCAAAACGCTTGAGCTGAAACAAACCAATGACAGCCTGAAACTGCTGTTTAACACCGCCAAGAGCCTGTACAAAACCACCGATGACCCGGTTCCCGTACTGGCCGAGCTGTTGCACCCCATTCGGCACACTCTGGGCTGTGATGCCGTTTCCCTTTGTCTGTTCACCCTCAACGAAACCGGCATCCAGCAAGCGCATACAGTGCTGAGTACCCGCCAGCACGAGCGCCCCGATTACTGCCAATACCCTGACTGTTCGCACTGCCCGGTACCGCTTGGACAAGGCAGCTTGCAGCTGCCTGCCGGTAACGGCCTGACCAGCTATGCCCTGCAGGCTGAAGGAATCTGCTTTGGCTATCTGCAAGTGGAAACCGGCAACCGGCAACCACTGGAGGAGCGTCAGGTACGCCTGCTGACCACACTGGCCGACTTCTTTGCTGTCGCCCTGAACCTGAACACCATGGGGCACAATCAGGCCCGCATTGCCCTAATGGAAGAACGTGCCGTGATTGCACGGGAACTGCATGATTCGCTGGCACAAGCGCTGTCGTACCAAAAAATCCAGCTGTCCCTGTTGAAAAAACAGCTGGCCACCGGTCAGAGTCAGGATGTACTGTTTGCCACCTTTGGCGATCTGCAAGCTGGCCTGTCCGCAGCCTATCGCCAGCTGCGCGAGTTGCTGTCCACCTTCCGCCTGAAGCTGGACCAACCGGGACTGGCAGCCAGTATTGAAGCCACAGTCGAGGAATTTTCACGCCACTCGCCCGTGCAGATTCATGTCGATTCACAGATCAAGCACTGCCCGCTAACTCCCAACGAAGAGTTACACAGCCTGCAAATCATCCGGGAAGCCGTCAGCAACGTAATCAAACATGCCGATGCCGATCATTGCCAGATCAGGCTCACACAGGATGCCGGTGGTGAAGTACATATTCTGATCGAAGACGACGGCATCGGTTTCGATCCGACTGATCCGCGCTCTGGACACTACGGCCTGTCCATCCTGCTGGAGCGCAGCCAAAGCCTGTCTGGCCAGCTGGATATTACCGCCTTGCAGCCAGGCACCCGGATTCATGTACACTTTACGCCTCAATATATTTTTAACCAGACGGGAAGTTCCATTCATGACACTGCAAACTCCTGAGCCCGCACGGATCATGCTGGTTGATGACCACCCCATGCTGAGGCGTGGCCTGGCCGACTTGCTGGCCATGGAAGATGACTTGCTGCCTGTAGCCCAGGCCAGTTCAGGTGCCGAGGCGCTCAAGATTGCCACCAGCATCGAACCGGAGCTGGACCTGATTCTGCTGGATCTGAACATGCCCGGCCTCAACGGCATCGAAACCACCCAGGCCCTGAGAAGTGCAGGGGTGGATGCCAAAATCATCATTTTTAGTGTCTCCGATGAACACGCTGATGTGGTTGAGGCTCTGCGCGAAGGCGCTGATGGCTACTTGCTGAAAGACATGGAACCGGAAGACATCATCCTGCAACTGCGTGCCGCTGTGCAGGGCAGAACGGCCCTCAGCCCGGAACTGACCCAGATTCTGGCCTCCGCCATTCGTGGCCGGCTTGAACCGGCACCCAAACAGGCCGATCTGACTCGGCGGGAAAAAGACGTACTGGAGTTGATCGCCAAAGGGCAAAGCAACAAGCTCATTGCCCGTAATCTCGACATCAGCGAGGGGACAGTCAAAGTGCATGTGAAACGCGTTCTGCACAAGCTGGGCTTGCGCTCACGTACCGAAGCTGCCATCTGGGCTTTGGAAAACAACCTTGCTTGAGCAGCCTGATATGCTCCCGGCCCAGCTCCTGCCCAGTTGCAGCATCCTGCTGCTGGCCGGTGGCCGTGGCCAGCGCATGGGTGGGCAGGACAAGGGTTGGGTCAGCTGGCAGGGCCAGGCCCTGATAGAGCACATGCACCAGGTCGTGCGTCCGCTGACAGATCAGTTGATTATTTCCTGCAATCGTAATCAGCAACGCTATCAGGCACTGGCGGACCAGCTGGTGACCGATCCGGCAGAAGACTATCCCGGCCCACTGATCGGCATTATCGAAGCACTACAAATAGTGCACCACTCTTATCTGCTGGTATTGCCCTGTGATGCACCGCGCATCGACCGCTCCCTGTTACAGCTGCTGGTCAGTCAAGCCGGACCCACTCCTGTCATGCTGCATCAGGGTGGTCACTGGCAACCGTTGTTCAGCCTGATTCCGGCCAGCCTGCTGCCACAATTGACCGAACAGTGGCACACTGGCCAGCGCAGCCCACAGCGCGCACTGTTACAACTGAACGCTCGCGCCATCGAACTGCCCGCCGACGACCGCCGTCTCGGCAATTTCAACGCGCCAGAGATGCTGGCACAAACACTGGAATAGGAGTCTGCATGCTTACCCATCTGGATAACCAGGGTCGCGCCAACATGGTCGATGTCACCAACAAGGTCGTGACCGAACGCGAAGCCACTGCCTGTGCCCGGGTGCACATGCGGCCCCAGACACTGGCCATGATTCAACAGGGCGGTCACCCCAAGGGAGACGTGTTTGCCGTCGCCCGCATTGCCGGTATTCAGGCAGCCAAACGCACCCACGAACTGATCCCGCTGTGTCACCCGCTGATGCTGACCAGCGTCAAGGTCCAGTTGGAGCCGCAACCACCAGAGCATGTACTGATTACTGCCACCTGCAAACTGGCCGGACAAACCGGCGTCGAGATGGAGGCCCTGACCGCCGCCTCGGTAGCGGCCCTGACCCTGTACGACATGTGCAAGGCTGTCGACAAGGACATGCAGATCCAGCAGGTGCATCTGCTGGAAAAACTGGGCGGAAAATCCGGCCACTACCAGCGTGACAATCCTACCAGCAAGGACTCCGGCCATGCTTGATGTACTCTTTTTTGCCCGCTACAAAGAAGCGCTTGGCCAGGAGCAACTACGTCTGGACTGGCAGGACGACTGGGCAACCCTCGACGATGTGCGCCAGCACCTGATTGCCCGTGGCGAGCCATGGGACATTTTGCAGGACAAGGGCATCATGTGTGCGCGCAATCAGGACTTGTGCTCACTGACAACTCCGGTCGAGCAAGGTGATGAAGTGGCATTTTTCCCGACCGTTACCGGGGGCTGATGATGATCCGCATTGACGTGCAAACAGACAGCTTCGATCCTGGCCAGCTGACCAACGCCGCCCATGCCAACAATCTCGCCACTGGCGCAGTGGTTTGTTTCACCGGCTATGTGCGCGAGTTCAATCAGGGCTCCAATGTGCAAGGACTGTTTTTGGAGCATTACTCCGGCATGACCGAGCGCGCACTGGAACAAATCGCCACTCAAGCCTCCGAACGCTGGCCGCTACAAAACGTGCATATTCTGCACCGTACCGGCCAGCTGTCACTGGGCGAACCCATCGTGTTTGTTGCCACCACCAGTGCCCATCGTGAAGACGCCTTCAACGCCTGCGCCTTCATCATGGACTATCTGAAAACACGCGCCCCTTTTTGGAAAAAAGAACAGACTGCCGACGGCAGCCACTGGGTTGACGGCCGCGCCAGCGACCAGCAAGCCGCCGACCGCTGGTAACTTTTAAACAAGGAAACGCCATGACCTCCGTATGTGAACAAGGCCAGCTAAACAGCATCGAGCAGGCCATTACAGCCCTGTCGGAGCTGCTGACACGCCCAGCCGTCCCTGTTGCCACTTCACTGGAGCAGGCGACCGGCAAAATACTGGCAGCGGACATCCGCACCAATCTGGACAGTCCCCGCTATGACAACAGCGCCATGGACGGCTACGCCTTCAACAGTGCCGACCTGACCACAGACACACACAGCCTGCCTCTGGCTGGCTGCATGGCTGCAGGCGATCCCGAACAGACTCTGCCTGCCGGTCACTGTATGCAAATCTTTACCGGAGCCACCATCCCCCGTGGGGCAGATACCGTGGTGGCACAGGAAAACTGCCTGATAACCGATGATACCGTCAGTTTTGCCAGCTTTACCGTGGGCCAAAATATCCGCCGACAAGGTGAAGAACTGCAGGCGGGCGAGCCCCTGCTGGCCAAAGGCAGCCGTTTGCGGGCGCAAGAAATTGGCCTGCTGGCCAGCCAAGGACATGCGGTTATACCCACCTGCGCACCATTACGCATTGGCATCATCAGTTGTGGTAATGAGCTGCAAACGCTCGACAACCCGCTACAAGATGGGCAAATTTATGACACCAACCGCTATCTGCTGGCCAGTCTGCTACAGGGCTGGGGTTTTACAATTACCCAATACCCGCACTTACGCGACAACCTGGCCGATACCTGCGAACTGCTCGGTCGCGCCGCCAGCGAGCAGGATATTGTCATCAGCACTGGCGGTGTCTCGGTCGGTGATGCCGACCACCTGAAAGTCGCCATTGCACAACTGGGTCAGCTCAACCTCTGGCGCGTGGCCATTCAGCCCGGCAAGCCGCTGGCTTTTGGCAGCATCGGCAACACCCCCTGGATAGGCCTGCCCGGCAACCCGGGTGCCAGCCTGGTCACTGCACTGATCATCGTCCGCCCCGCTCTGCTGGCTGCACAGGGACAAGTCCACACAGCAGTCGCTACCTTGCCGGTACAGGCAGACTTTACCCGCAGCAAAGCACGAGTACGCCAGCAATACCTACAAGCACGCCTGCAAATTGCACGGGGTCAGCTGCTCGCCGGGCTGCATCCCAAGCAAAGCTCGGCCATGTTGGCCAACTGCAGCTGGGCCGATGGCATGGTGGTGATAGCACCACAGCAGCAGGTGCAACCGGGCGATATGCTTGAGTTTATTCCTTACTCCGAACTGCTATAAAACACCCCAGCGGCACGTCCATCCGGGCGTGCCGGCTATTTTTCTCCAGGCGACCCTCGCCTCCCGCTTGGCACAGGCCTCTGCTTCCAATCTTGGCAAGAATATGGCCCCTCCTTGACCGGCTGGTCAAAAACATCTTTCAACCCACAACTGCTCAAGTAACGGCCAGACACGACTCCACAATGGCAAATGCGGACAAAATGTCACACCAATCCGGCCTGTATTGACCCGAATCAACCTCCATCCTCGGCACTCTGCTAGCGTGCTAATAGAGAATAAGTTTATAAGCAGGAAGTCTAAGGAGGCTCCATGGACTTGATTCGACGCTCCCTTCTCGGTCAGCTGGCCAAGCTCACCGCTGGAGCAGCCTTGATTCCTTTTGCCAGCCTGGCCAAGGCAGGCATTAACGATCAACCCGTCCGCCGCGAAGGTGATCCGACCAAGCGTTACGGCATGCTGATCGACCTGCGCCGCTGTATCGGCTGTCAGGCCTGCACCGTATCCTGTCACATTGAAAACGCTGCTCCGCTGGGCAACTTCCGCACCATTGTGTCGCAGTTCGAAGTGGAAGATGCCGAAAGCGGCGACTGCGCCACGTTCATGCTGCCACGCCTGTGCAACCACTGTGAAAACCCGCCCTGTGTGCCGGTATGCCCGGTGCAGGCCACCTTTCAGCGCCAAGACGGCATTGTAGTGGTCGACAGCGACCGCTGCGTCGGCTGTGCATATTGCGTCAACGCCTGTCCTTACGACGCCCGCTTCATCAACGAAACCACCCAGACCGCCGACAAGTGCACCTTCTGCGCTCACCGGCTGGAAGCCAACCTGCTGCCGGCCTGTGTCGAGTCCTGTGTCGGCGGTGCCCGCATCATCGGCGACATGCGCGACCCCCACAGCCAGATCAGCCAGATGATCGCCGAATACCGCGACCAGCTGATGGTGCTGCAGCCGGAGAAAAACACCTTCCCGCAAGTGTTCTATCTTGGCATGGACGAACAGTTTACCCGTCGTCCGCAAGCTACTGTTGGCATCTGGGATGTACGTGACCAAAACGGCAAGGAGATCGGTTATGAATTCTCTGGTGACTGAGATTGTAGTTCCCCGCTACGGCCTGGCCTGGTACCCCTGGGCAGTGCAGTATTTCTTTTTGATTGCCCTGTCGTATTGCACGCTATGGTTGAGTGCTCCCGGTCTGCTGGGAGCCAAAAACTGGCGTAATACCACCAAAGTGGCTCTGTTTGCCTGCGTCAGTACCACACTGGTCGCACCCGTGGCGCTGCTGGCCGACCTGCACCAGCCGTTGCGCTTTTGGCACTTTTACGCCCACCCGACTCCTTGGTCGTGGATGAGCATTGGCGCGTTTCTCCTGCCTGTATATGTCGGTACCGTGGTCGCGCTGGGTTACCTGTGCTGGCGTCCCGCCATGCTGGCTCAGCGTGATGCTTCGGGCCTGCAAGGCTTAGTCGCACGCCTGGTCTGTCTGGGCAGCTGGAACACACCACGCCTCCTGATTCCCCTGCTGACACTGGCAGCACTGGTGCTGTCCACCGGCATCATTCTTTACACCGGTGCCGAAATCGCCGTGGTCAAAGGCCGCCCGCTGTGGAATACCCCTTGGCTACCCGTGATGTTCCTGACCACCGGCATGCTCGGTGCTACCGGTCTGGTACTGGTATTAAACCGTATCAGCGGTGTTTGCAGTGCCTCCACCAACCGCCGCATGCTGTCGCTGATGGCATTTAGCGGACTGGCCTGCGGCCTCGTAGCGCTGACCTGGTATCTGGATGGCAGCAATCAGGTGTCCGGCTCGGTTAGCGAAGCCCTGGCCAGCGTGCGTGACAACCCGACCTGGCGCAACATGGCATTTTGGGGCCTGTTTGCTGGTGCTTTTCTCACCCTGTCTGCCTGGTTTATGAGCACGCATACACGCCTGCTGCCGTTCGGCTGGCTGGCAGGTTTGCTGGCTTTGCACGTGGCCTGGATGTTCCGCTGGGCGGTGCTGATGGATGTGCAAACTGTTGCCCGCAATACCGCTGGCAGCAATGACTACACCATTGCTTTCGGCTCATCCGGCTGGTTGGGCGTGATCGGTATTTTCGGTCTCTGGCTGGCGGCCCTGCTGCTGATTGAACTCTTTGTCCCCTGGCGTGGCGAGGCCTCCAAAAACACCTCTGCCGCTACCCAAGAAGGAGCTGTACACCATGGATAAGCCTGATCTTTCCCGTCGTCGCCTGCTGAAAGGCGCAGTCGCAGCAGGTGGTGCCGCCACTTTTGTGGCCGGCTATTCCGACCCGCTGCTGAAAATGGCCCATGGCCTGAAAGGCACCTCGGGTGAAAAGCCCAATGACCGCATTCACGGCAACTCGCTGGCGCCCGAGTACCGTATTGACAGCACCACCGGCGAACTGACGCTCAACCCCGATCAGCGCACCGCCTTTACCGTCTGCTATGGCTGCACCACGTTGTGCGGCGTGCGGGTACGGGTGGACAACACCAGCGAACAGGTCCTGCGCGTGATCGGCAACCCCTATCACCCGCTGTCCGGCGATCCGCACCTGCCCCAAGCCACGCCCGTCATGGATGCCCTGAAAAGTGTCAGTGGTTTTGAAGATCAGGGCCTGGCTGGCCGCTCCACTGCCTGTGCCCGTGGCAATGCCATGATGGCGCAAATCACCAGCCCCTATCGCATCACTGACTGCCTCAAACGGGTTGGCAAGCGGGGCGAGCGCAAGTGGGAAAAAATTTCCTTTGAACAGCTGATCGAGGAAGTCTGCGAAGGCGGCAACCTGTTTGGTGAAGGCCACGTCAAGGGCCTGCGCGAGTTGCATGACCACGACACTCTGGTTGATCCGGACAATCCCGAATACGGCCCCATCGCCAACCAGCTACTGGTAATGGATTCCACCGACTACGGACGCACCGCCATTCTGCGCCGTTTTGCTTTTAACTCGTTCGGCACCCGCAACTTCGGTGCCCACGGTCCATATTGCGGCCTGGCTTTCCGTCTGGGTTCCGGCGCTGCGATGAATGACGTGGTCGACAACGCTCACGCCAAGCCCGACTACACCCATGCCCGCTTTGCCCTGTTCATTGGCACTGCGCCCAGTCAGGCCGGCAACCCGTTCAAGCGACAGGGTCGCCTGCTGGCCGAAGCCCGTGCCCATGGTGAGCTGGAATACATGGTGGTTGACCCGGCGCTGAACGCCACCGCCTCCCATGCCAGCAGCGAACGCAACCGCTGGGTCCCCATTCTGCCCGGCACCGACACCGCACTGGTGATGGGACTGATTCAATGGCTGCTCGATAATGAGGGCTATGCTGCTGATTACCTGGCGCTGCCGTCCGACCGTGCAGCCAAGGCAGCTGGCGAAGCCATCCACACCAACGCCACTCATCTGGTAATTGACAGCCCGGAACATCCACGGGCCGGCCACTTCCTGCGCTGTTCGGATCTTGGGCTGGCCGAAGCCGACAGTGATGCGGATGATTTGTTGGTGGTCAGCCACGGCGAACTGGTCGCCGCCAACAGTGTTGAGCGCGCCGAGCTGTTTGTCAGCCGCGAAGTGGACACACCACAAGGCAGCGTTCTGGTTAAAAGCAGCCTGAGTAAGCTGAAAGAATCCGCTGATGCACACAGTCTGGAAGACTACGCTCGCGAGTGCGGCATTCCTGCCGAGCGTATTGTCGAAATTGCCGCCAAATTTGCCGAACATGGCCGCAAGTCGGTGGCTGACTGCCACGGCGGCATGATGTCGGCTACCGGCTTTTATGCGGCGTTTGGCATTACCACGCTGAATATTCTGGCTGGCAGCTTTAACCGGCGCGGCGGCTATATCCGTGCGCCCGGCAAGTTCAACGGTGTCACGCCCGGACCACGTTACGACCTGACCAGCTTCCCCGGCCAGCGTGGCCCCAAAGGCGTGTTCTTTTCCCGCTCGCGTTTCCCGTATCAGAAGTCGTCCGAGTTCAAACGTAAGCAGGCGGCGGGACAATCTCCCTATCCGGCCATGGCCCCTTGGCGACCCTTGCCAGCGGCCCTAATTACCGAACACCTGACCTCGGGCTTGCACGGCTATCCGTACCCACTCAAGGC
>CAZBXG010000029.1:0-1662 GCA_964495925.1 uncultured Thiopseudomonas sp. | reverse complement strand
CCTGCCCGGTTTTGGTGACAATGCCATTCCCGACCACGAAGGCAACCTGCATCCGCTCAATACGGCCAGAGATTACTATCTGCGCGCTGCGGCCAACATTGCCCTACAGGGCCAGCCACTGCCAGACGCCAGTCAGGAAGATATCGACCACAGCGGTATTGAACGGCTACTGCCAATGCTCGACAGTACGCTAAAAGCAGACGAGCGTGGTCCAGTGGCTTACATGTACGCCCGGGGCGGCCGTTTCGAGGATTACGACCGGGCCTTTGAAGGTGAACAGCATCGTCATGCCTGGACTCGCCCGCTCTGTTTGTACAACGAGCAGGTTGGCACCAGCATCGATAGCAGCACCGGCGAGCGCTATGTCGGCCATCCACAGTTTCAGCAAGCAAAGTTTTACGACGGCAGCCTGATGCGTGAACATTACCCGGAAAACGACTGGCCGCTACTGGCCTTCTCGTTCAAGTCCAACCTGATGAACTCTTATTCGGTCGGGCTGGAGCGGCTGCGCATGATCAAGCCGTATAATCCGGTTTTGCTGCACCGTGATGATGCCAAGCGTTTTGGCGTTGAACACGGCGACACCGTCGAGATCGAAAGCCCCGGCGGCAAGGTACTCGGGCTGGCGCTGGTCAGCGCAGGCGTAATGCCGGGAGCCATCGGCATCGAGCATGGTTATGGCCACCGCGAGCTGGGTGCCAGCGAGCACCTGATTGACGGTCAACCACAACCCGCGCTGGAATGGATTGGCGCGGGCGTTAACCTGAACGACCTGGGTTTTGCCGACCCGACCCGTGAGGTACCGGCCACATGGCTGGAACACGTCAGCGGCGCCAGCATCCGCCAGGGGCTGCCGGTGCGGGTACGCAAAATGGCTGGCTAAGGTGCAACCATGTGCCGGAGCACAGGACTCCGGCACATGGTGATGTATTTCTGATGACTGATCGTATTGCCGTGGTGGCTCAGGCCTTACAGCCCGAAGGTAGATAAATCTGGCCTCCACTAATCACATCTAGCGCTAGCTTTAACTGGACCATGTCATCCGACTTGAGCACAACTCCAGACACTCCTTTCTTGTACAGCGACTGGGTAATCAGCGAATCGACAACTGTATTAGTCATCACTAACAAATGCATGTCGGGGAAATGGCGTCGCAAGTAGCTGATAAAGCTCAAACCGTCTCCGTATTGCTCATCACCCGGAATGGAAAAATCGGTAACGACAATCTCCGGACGGTGCTGCTCAATACTCGCGACCAGCTCGCTAGCATTGATCGCAGTAGCCACCACTTGATAAATCAGACCAGTGCTCAGAAAATCATAGAGCCCGGCCAGTACCAGCGGATGATCATCAGCCAAAACCAGTCGGCGTGTGTTCGGCATAACTGCAATCCTTGATCTGTCGACTGCAAACTATCAGTCAGAATAGGAAGCCTTCATTAACCAGAGCTGCCAGGCTTTTTGCAAGGTCCTACAAGTCGCAACACTGAGCTCTTGTCAGGATGATACCGGACCCAGCGACCGTATGGTCAGTGTCTGCTCACTCCGGCCAAATACACCCAGCTCGTCGTGCAGCACCGAGCTGGTCAAACCAATTCCATCATGGCCGTACTGCTGGCGAGTTTCAAAACCCAGCCAGCGCCCTTGTGGCATACGCAACAGG
>CAZBXG010000028.1:5960-19804 GCA_964495925.1 uncultured Thiopseudomonas sp. | reverse complement strand
CCGCCAAAGGCGAAAATCACCGCGTTAGTGTGCAGAGGGCGTAGCCGTCCATAGGTAAGCCAGGGTATGTCGAAGTTGAGGGAGGGCCAGACTAGCTGGGCGGCAATCAGGACGCCGACCAGCATCCCGACAATCCCCCAGATCACCGTCATGACGGCAAACTGGCGAACCACCTTGTAGTTATAGGCGGAACTTGTGGTTGTATTCATGGTTAATTTCCATCCGTTTGTTGGGCAGACGTGCTGCCTGACGCTAAAGTGCGGTTGTAGCTGTAACAGCAGAAATTCTGCTCAAAGCCGGCAAGAGGTGTATTGATAAGAGTCAATGCCACTACTGTTGTCGGGGTGAATTTATGAGTATTTGTAGATAACTTCATGTTTACTTCATTATTCTGCTTGTTTCCTCCGCCTGATAAGGAAAGCTGCTTGGTGTCGTAACGGCTATGCAAGCTGGTATATTGGAGCGTCGCCAAGCAGTCAATCCGGGGGTTTAAGCACTATGGCAAGCAAAAAAGTGGCATTTATCGGTCTGGGTAATATGGGTTATCCGATGGCCGGGCATTTGGCTCGAGCTGGTTACGAGGTTTGTGTCTATAACCGCAGTGCTGAAAAGGCTGCCAAATGGGTGGCCGAACATGGCGGGCGACAGGCAGCTACGCCGGCGTTGGCTGCTGATGGCGCTGATGTGGTGTGCTTGTGTGTAGGAAATGATGATGACTTGCGTGCAGTGGTGCTGGGTGGGCAAGGAGCGCTGGCAGGCATGAAGGCTGGTGCTTATCTGATTGATCATACGACGGCTTCGGCGGAGGTCGCGCGTGAGCTGTCGCAGATTGCGTCGGGGCAGGGTGTGGCGATGCTGGATGCACCGGTGTCTGGTGGACAGGCGGGTGCGCAAAATGGTTGCCTGACCATCATGGTCGGCGGGGAGCCGAAGGATTATGCGGTTATTGAGCCGGTGTTGGCTTGTTATGCTCGCATGCAGCGACTGATGGGGCCGGTGGGTAGTGGTCAGTTGACCAAAATGGTGAACCAGATTTGTATTGGCGGGTTGTTGCAGGGTTTGTCCGAGGCGCTGCACTTTGCCGAGTCTTCGGGGATTGATGCGCATGCTGCGATGGAAGTCATTAGTGGCGGAGCGGCGCAGTCGTGGCAGCAGGAAAACCGCTATAAGACCATGTTGGCGCGGGATTTTGATTTCGGTTTTGCTGTCAAGTGGATGCGCAAGGATTTTGCCCTGGTGCTGGAAGAGGCGCGGCGTAACGGGGCACAGCTGCCAGTGACGGCGTTGGTGGATCAGTTTTATGCCGATGTAATTGCGATGGGTGGAGAAAACTGGGATACCTCCAGCCTGATCAAGCGGCTGGATCGAGACTGATTATGGAGTGTCGCCCGGGGTGTGGCGCCTGTTGTATTGCGCCCTCCATCAATACACCAATGCCGGGCATGCCGCAGGGTAAACCGGCTGGTGTGCGCTGTTTGCACCTAGATGAAGAGAACCTGTGCTTGCTGTTTGGTACGTCATTGCGTCCGGCTTTTTGCGCGGGTTTTGCTGCCAGTGTCGATGTGTGCGGAGAGACGCGAGAGGATGCCATTCGCATGATTGGCTGGCTGGAGGGCGAGACGGCGCTCTGAGTTGTGGTGTTTTTTATAGGTAGACACGGGACGGGAAGAAAACAAAAAGGCTGCCAAATGGCAGCCTTTTTGTTGTGTAGCCTACATTAATCAGCGCTTGTCGATTGGAGTGTACTCGCGGCTGGTTTCGCCGGTGTACAGCTGGCGTGGGCGGTTGATTTTGTGTGGCTCGGACAGCATTTCCATCCAGTGGGAGATCCAGCCAACGGTGCGGGACATCGCGAAGATCACGGTGAACATGCTGGTTGGGATGCCCATGGCTTTCAGGATGATGCCTGAGTAGAAGTCAACGTTCGGGTACAGGTTGCGCTCTTTGAAGTAGGAATCGTTCAGAGCGATTTCTTCCAGCTTCATGGCCAGTTCCAGTTGCGGGTCGTGAATGCCCAGTTCGGACAGGACTTCGTCGCAGGTTTCTTTCATGACCTTGGCGCGTGGGTCGAAGTTCTTGTACACGCGGTGGCCAAAGCCCATCAGCTTGAACGGATCGTTCTTGTCTTTTGCCTTGGCAATGAACTTCTCGATGTTGGATACATCACCGATTTCATCCAGCATCAGCAGTACCGCTTCGTTGGCACCACCGTGAGCAGGTCCCCACAGGGCGGCAATGCCGGAGGCAATACAGGCAAACGGATTGGCACCGGTGGAACCTACCAGGCGTACGGTAGAGGTTGAGGCGTTTTGTTCGTGGTCGGCATGCAGGATCAGGATGCGTTCCATGGCGCGGGTCAGCACAGGGCTGATCGGCTTGATTTCGGCTGGAGTGTTGAACATCATGTGCAGGAAGTTTTCTGCATAACCCAGATCGTTGCGCGGGTACATGATGGGCTGGCCGACAGAATACTTGTATGCCATGGCGGCAATGGTCGGCATCTTGGAAATCAGGCGGTGGGCGGAGATTTCACGGTGGCGCGGGTTGTCGTTGTCCAGGGAGTCATAATAGAAGGCGGACAGTGCGCCAACCACGCCGCACATGACGGCCATCGGGTGGGCGTCGCGGCGGAAGCCGTTCAGGAAAGACTTCAGCTGTTCGTTGACCATGGTGTGGCGGGTGATGCTGTCGACAAACTCGTCTTTTTGCTCTTTGTTGGGCAGTTCGCCGTGCATCAGCAGGTAGCAGGTTTCGAGGTAGTCGGACTTGTACGCCAGTTCTTCAATCGGGTAGCCGCGATGCAGCAGGATGCCCTTGTCACCATCAATGAAGGTGATCTTGGACTCACAGGAAGCGGTGGACATGAAGCCCGGGTCGTAGGTGATGTAGCCGCTGGAAATCAGATTGCGGACATCAATGACATCGTGACCCAGAGTGCCGGAATAAATAGGCAGCTCGAGGGTATTGCCTTCGCCAATTGTCAACTGCGCTTTTTTGTCAGCCATTGTGGCCTCCTAGTTGTGCTTGAAATTGTCACGGCTCAAAAGAGCCCGCAACATCATAAAGTGATAAACCCGAATGTCAATTTAAACACTTGCTGAAACTGTCGGGTGGCTAGGTATACTCATCGGATGCACATACTCGGCCACTATGTCAAACGGGCGCAATGCGCTTTTAGGCGAATATAATGGCATTGTACGACTGGCCGGTTTTGCACTATACTCGGGGGCGGCTCGGCAGAGTGGCTTAGTGCCCGTTGCTGCTGAAGTTCGTCCTTTGGAGACAGGTGCCTGAAAGGTGCCCTTTCAATAACCGCCCTGCAGTATTTGGGGCTTGCAAAGTGTGATTACGCCGTGAAAAGCCAAAGACCTGTAAATCTCGATTTAATGACAATAAAGCTACCCATCACAGCTTACTCGTCCATTCTGCACCGTATTTCCGGAGTCATTTTGTTCTTCGGGATCATCGTGTTGCTGTGGGGTCTGGACAAGTCCCTCGCTTCCGAGCAGGGGTTCGCTGAAGTCAAGGAATGCCTGACTGGCGGGTTTGCCAAACTGGTAGTGTGGGGCCTGTTGTCCGCGCTGCTTTACCACTTGGTGGCCGGTATTCGCCACGTCCTGATGGACATGGGCCTGGCCGGTGAAACCATGGAGGCCGGGAAGCTCGGTTCCAAAGCGGTTCTGGTGATTGCCGCTGTGTTGATTCTGCTCGCTGGAGTGTGGATATGGTAACTTATGTAACTAATTTTTCGCGTTCCGGTCTGTATGACTGGATGGCCCAGCGTGTATCTGCCGTAGTTCTGGCTGTATACACCATTTTTTTGCTGGGTTACGTAATTGCAAACCCCGGTATGGATTATGCCCAGTGGAACAGTCTGTTTTCTCAGGGCTGGATGCGCGTCTTTAGCTTGTTGACCCTCGTGGCACTGGGTGCGCACGCCTGGGTGGGTATGTGGACCATCACGACTGACTACCTGACCCAGATGGCATTGGGCAAATGGGCGGGTGCTGTACGCTTTTTGGTGCAGTCCCTGTGTGGTGTGCTGATGTTTGTGCTTTTTGTCTGGGGCATCCAGATCCTTTGGGGAATTTGATCCATGACCGGTATTCGTACTCTATCTTATGACGCCATCATTATTGGTGGCGGCGGCGCTGGTATGCGCGCTTCTTTGCAACTGGCCCAGGGCGGCCATAAAACTGCCGTAGTAACCAAGGTTTTTCCGACCCGTTCGCACACCGTGTCGGCCCAGGGCGGCATTACCTGTGCCATCGCTTCTGACGATCCGAACGATGACTGGCGCTGGCACATGTACGATACCGTCAAGGGTTCCGACTATATCGGTGACCAAGACGCTATCGAATACATGTGCTCTGTTGGCCCCGAGGCCGTGTTTGAGCTTGAGCACATGGGCCTGCCTTTCTCCCGTACCGAAACCGGCCGCATTTATCAGCGTCCTTTCGGTGGCCAGTCCAAGGACTATGGTCGTGGCGGCCAGGCTGCCCGTACCTGTGCTGCTGCTGACCGTACCGGTCACGCCCTGCTGCACACCCTGTATCAGGCCAACCTGAAGCACGGTACTGAGTTTCTCAACGAGTGGTACGCAGTTGACCTGGTAATGAACCAGGACGGCGCCTGTGTAGGTGTGATTGCCATCTGCATTGAAACCGGCGAGACCGTATACATTCGCTCCAAGGCTACTGTGCTGGCGACCGGCGGTGCAGGTCGTATCTATGCATCGACCACCAATGCCCTGATCAACACCGGGGATGGCGTGGGTATGTCCCTGCGTGCCGGCATTCCAATGCAAGACATGGAAATGTGGCAGTTCCACCCGACCGGCATTGCCGGCGCCGGTGTGTTGGTAACCGAAGGTTGTCGTGGTGAAGGTGGCTTCCTGATCAACAAGCACGGCGAGCGCTTTATGGAGCGTTACGCACCGAATGCCAAAGACCTGGCTGGCCGTGACGTTGTTGCGCGCTCCATGGTCAAAGAGATTCTGGCAGGCAACGGTTGTGGTCCTAATGGCGACCATGTACTGCTGAAACTGGATCACCTTGGCGAGAAAGAACTGCACGCCAAACTACCAGGCATCTGTGAGCTATCCAAGACTTTTGCCCACGTTGACCCGGTGGTTGCGCCGATTCCTGTTGTACCAACCTGTCACTACATGATGGGTGGTATTGCTACCAATATTCATGGCCAGGCGATTGCCCAGGACAGCAGCGGCAATGATCGCATCATTGATGGCCTGTTCGGTGTGGGTGAAGTGACTTCCGTGTCCGTACACGGTGCCAACCGTCTGGGCGGCAACTCGCTGCTTGACCTGGTTGTATTTGGTCGCGCTGCTGGTTTGTACCTGGAAAAAGCCCTGCGTGAAGGTGTTGATACCCGTAACGCCGGCGAGTCCGATATCGAGCGTTCCATGTCCCGCCTGGCCGGACTGAACGAGCGTACCGAAGGCGAAGATGTTGCGCCTCTGCGTAAAGAGCTGCAAAGCTGCATGCAGAACTACTTCGGTGTATTCCGTACCGGTGAGTTCATGCAGAAAGGTATTGCCGAACTGGCCGATCTGCGCGAGCGCATCGAAAAGGTCAAGATCACCGACAAGAGCAGCGCGTTCAACACTGCCCGTATCGAAGCTCTTGAGCTGCAGAACCTGTTTGAAGTTGCCGAGGCAACCGCCATTGCTGCCGAAGCGCGTAAAGAGTCCCGTGGTGCCCATGCCCGCGAAGACTACGAAGAGCGTGACGACAAGAACTGGCTGTGCCACAGCATGTACTTCCCGGAGACCAAGACTGTCGGCAAGCGTGCTGTCAACTTCTCACCGAAAACAGTTCCTGCTTTCGAGCCTAAAGAGCGTACTTACTAAGGGTTAGCATAATGTCTCTGCCTAATACATTGAAAGTCAGCGTATATCGCTATAATCCTGAAAAGGATGCCGCCCCCTTCATGCAAAACTTTGACGTCCAGATCGACGGCAAGGACATGATGGTGCTGGACGTGCTTCAGCTGATCAAGGAACAGGACGAAACTTTGGCATTCCGCCGCGCCTGCCGTGAAGGTGTTTGTGGCTCCGACGGTATGTGCATCGGTGGTGTCAACGGACTGGCCTGTATCACTCCGATTTCTCAAAAAATCGGTAAAGACGGCGTACTGGTGATTCGTCCACTGCCTGGTCTGCCCATTATCCGCGACTTGGTTGTGGATCTGACCCTGTTCTACCAACAGTACGAAAAGGTTCAACCGTACCTGCAAAACGATACACCTGCTCCGGCAATCGAGCGTCTGCAGTCTCCTGAAGACCGCGCGAAGCTGGATGGTCTGTACGAGTGTATCCTGTGCGCGTGCTGCTCCACCGGCTGCCCATCTTTCTGGTGGAATCCGGACAAGTTCCTGGGGCCTTCTGCTTTGCTGCAGGCATACCGGTTCCTGGCTGACAGCCGTGATACCCAGACTCGCGAGCGTCTGGCACGACTGGAAGATCCATTTAGTGTCTTCCGTTGCCGTGACATCATGAACTGTACCAATGTGTGTCCGAAGGGATTGAACCCGAACCGTGCCATTGGACGGATTCGCAGCATGTTGTTACAAAACGCGACCTGATAACCAGGCTGCACTTCATTTGCCCGGGCTTGTCCCGGGCAAATGGGCTCTACGAAAGACGGCTTACCAAGCTGTTTTGAAAGTTATTGACGACCAGCAGGGACTCCTGGGTACAGCCCAGACTATCTGCGGGATCCGTAGTGACTTGTTGAAGTCGCTGCTTGTATGGCTTCAAGAGTCACTGAGTTTCCATGCCGGTAGTGTTTCCCTTATCAAGGGTGACTAGCATGCAACAAAGCGTTATGCAACGCATGTGGGACAGCGCACACCTATCCGGTGGCAACGCTGCTTATGTAGAGGAGCTGTATGAGCTCTATCTTCACGATCCAAATGCCGTTCCCGAGGAGTGGCGTTCATATTTTGACAAGCTGCCAGCCCAAGCCGGCAATGCCAGCACTGATGTTTCTCATGCAACCGTACGAGAGCAGTTCATACTGCTGGCTAAAAACCAGCATCGTGCCCAGCCAGTTTCTGCCGGCGCGGTCAGCTCTGATCATGAGAAAAAACAGGTAGAAGTATTGCGCCTGATTCAGGCCTATCGCATGCGCGGTCATCAGGCTGCCAGCCTTGACCCGCTAGGGTTGTGGGTGCGTCCTGTAGAGCCGGACCTGACTGTGCAACACTATGGCCTGACCAATGCTGATCTGGATACCCAGTTCAACACGTCCGATCTGGCTATTGGCAAAGCTGAGGCCAGCCTGTCTGAAATTCAGACTGCCTTGCAGCAGACCTATTGCCGCACCATTGGTGCCGAGTTCACTCATATTGTGGATTCCGAACAGCGTCGCTGGTTCCAGCAACGTCTGGAAAGCGTACGCAGCCGCCCACAGTTTTCTGCCGAAGCCAAGGTGCATATTCTTGAGCGCCTGACTGCAGGTGAAGGACTGGAAAAATACCTGGGTACCAAGTATCCGGGTACCAAGCGCTTTGGCCTGGAAGGCGGCGAAAGCCTGATTCCCCTGATGGATGAAGTAATCCAGCGCTCAGGTTCCTACGGCACCAAGGAAATCGTGGTTGGCATGGCCCACCGTGGTCGCCTCAACGTGCTGGTCAATACTTATGGCAAGAACCCGCAAGACCTGTTTGACGAATTTGATGGCAAACGTGTCGAGGGCTTAAGTTCCGGTGACGTGAAATATCACCAGGGTTTCTCTTCCAACGTGATGACTCCGGGCGGCGAGATCCACTTGGCGATGGCGTTTAACCCGTCACACCTGGAAATTGTATCTCCAGTGGTTGAGGGTTCGGTACGTGCCCGTCAGGACCGTCGTAATGACCCGGTTGGTGATCAGGTTCTGCCCATCACTATCCACGGTGACTCGGCGTTTGCCGGTCAGGGTGTGGTGATGGAAACCTTCCAGATGTCACAAACCCGTGCCTACAAAACCGGCGGCACCATCCGTATCGTCATCAATAACCAGGTTGGTTTTACTACCAACAAGCAGGAAGATACCCGTTCCACCGAGTATGCGACTGACGTAGCGAAGATGATTCACGCGCCGATCCTGCACGTAAACGGTGATGATCCGGAAGCTGTGATTTTTGCTGCCCAGCTGGCGGTTGATTACCGCATGCAGTTCAAGCGCGATATCGTGATTGATCTGGTGTGCTACCGTCGTCGTGGCCATAACGAGGCGGATGAGCCGAGCGGCACCCAGCCACTGATGTACGCGCAAGTGACCAAACAGCGCACCACGCGTGAGCTGTACGCTGACCAGCTGATCGCCGAAGGCGTGCAGACTGCTGAACAGGTACAGCAGTTGGTTGAAGAGTACCGTGATGCACTGGATAACGGTCAGCACGTTGCCAAGAGCTTGGTGATGGAGCCAAACGAGGAGTTGTTTGTCGACTGGAAGCCTTACCTGGGCCACGCCTGGACTGCCGAGCATGACACCAGTTTTGATCTGCAAACCCTGAAGGGGCTGACTACGCAGATGCAGGACACTCCGGAAGGATTTGTGGTGCAGCGCCAGGTCTCCAGAATCCTGGATGACCGTCGCAAAATGGCTGCAGGTGCTTTACCGATCAACTGGGGCTTTGCCGAAACTGCCGCTTATGCAACTTTGTTGCACGATGGTCACCCGATCCGGATAACCGGTCAGGATGTGGGCCGCGGTACGTTCTCGCACCGGCATGCGGTACTGCACAACCAGAAAGACGGTGAAGTCTATGTAGGCCTGCAAAACCTGTCGCCTGACCAGCCGAGCTTTACCATTCACGACTCCTTCCTGTCGGAAGAGGCTGTGCTGGCATTTGAATACGGCTATGCCGGCACCATGCCAAATGCCCTGGTGATCTGGGAAGCGCAATTTGGTGACTTTGCCAATGGTGCCCAAGTCGTTGTTGACCAGTTCATCAGCAGCGGCGAAACCAAGTGGGGACGTCTGTCAGGACTGACCATGCTGCTGCCGCACGGCTATGAAGGACAGGGTCCGGAACACTCTTCAGCTCGACTGGAGCGCTACTTGCAATTGTGTGCCGAGCACAATATGCAGGTCTGTGTGCCTACTACTCCAGCACAGGTGTACCACATGCTGCGTCGTCAGGTGATTCGTCCGCTGCGCAAACCGCTGATTGCCCTGACTCCGAAATCACTGCTGCGCCACAAGCTGGCTACTTCCACTCTGGAAGACTTGGCCAATGGCTCCTTCCAGACCGTGATTGGTGAAATTGACAAGCTGGATGCCAGCAAAGTAGAGCGCATGGTCATGTGTAGTGGCA
This sequence comes from uncultured Thiopseudomonas sp., assembly GCA_964495925.1. Lineage (GTDB taxonomy): Bacteria > Pseudomonadota > Gammaproteobacteria > Pseudomonadales > Pseudomonadaceae > Thiopseudomonas. Next base: position 10,480 of record CAZBXG010000028.1, on the reverse strand, counting down.
AGGTGTACTACGAGCTGCTGGAAAAACGTCGTGCTGAAGGGCGTGAAGACATTGCCATTGTTCGTATCGAGCAGCTGTATCCGTTCCCGGAACCGGATCTGGCAGCCGAAATGGCTAAATACCCGAACCTGAAGCATCTGGTTTGGTGTCAGGAAGAGCCGATGAACCAGGGCGCCTGGTACTGCAGCCAGCACCATATGCGTAATGTGGCAGCAGACTATAATGGCACGCTCAATTTGCAATATGCCGGCCGTGTTGCCTCTGCTTCCCCAGCGTGCGGTTATCCGTCCCAGCATGCTGAGGAACAGGAGCAGCTGCTGCAGGATGCCTTCACCGTTTAACACAATTGGCCGCACCCAGTGGGTGCGGCCCCTGAATTTGTATCGAATCAAGTAGGAATTAGACCATGGCGATTGAAATCAAAGCCCCAGCTTTCCCTGAATCCGTTGCTGACGGTACCGTAGCAACCTGGCACAAACAAGTGGGTGAAGCCGTCAAGCGTGACGAGCTGATTGTCGACATTGAAACTGACAAAGTAGTGATGGAAGTACTGGCCGAAGCTGACGGCGTACTGACCGAAATTGTTGCCGAAGAGGGCGCGACCGTACTGAGCGGCGAACTGCTGGGCAAGCTGGATACCAACGCCGTAGCCAGCGCTGCGCCTGTTGCCGCCGAAGCCGCCACGCCCGCTGCTGCACCTGCAGCCGGCGAACCACTGTTGTCGCCTGCCGCGCGTAAAATTGCCGCTGAAAATGCGCTGGATCCTGCTGCCATTGCAGGTACCGGCAAAGCGGGCCGTGTGACCAAAGAAGATGCTGTTGCTGCCGCCGCCGGCAAGCCAGCCGTCAGCCCGGCAGCTGCCGCTGCTGCCGAAGCTCCCTTGTTTGCTGCTGGTGACCGTACCGAGAAGCGTGTACCGATGACCCGCTTGCGGGCCAAGGTTGCCGAGCGTCTGGTTGAAGCCCAGTCCACCATGGCGATGCTGACGACCTATAACGAAGTCAACATGAAGCCGATCATGGATCTGCGTGCCAAGTACAAAGACCTGTTCGAGAAAACCCACAACGGTACCCGTCTGGGTTTCATGTCCTTCTTCGTCAAGGCCGCCACCGAAGCGCTGAAGCGTCAGCCAGGTGTTAACGCCTCCATTGACGGTAAGGACATCGTTTATCACGGCTATCAGGATATCGGTGTTGCCGTATCCAGTGACCGTGGGCTGGTTGTTCCGGTTCTGCGTAATGCCGAGTTCATGAGCCTGGCCGAAATCGAAGCAACCATCCGCCAATATGGCCTGAAAGCCCGTGACGGTAAGTTGACCATCGAAGAAATGACGGGCGGCACCTTCACCATCTCCAACGGTGGTGTGTTCGGTTCGCTGCTGTCTTCCCCGATTGTCAACCCGCCGCAAACCGCAATTCTGGGCATGCACAAGATCCAGGATCGCCCAATGGCTGTTAATGGTGAAGTTGTGATTCTGCCAATGATGTATCTGGCACTGTCCTATGACCACCGTCTGATTGACGGCAAAGAAGCGGTTACCTTCCTGGTTACCCTGAAAGACCTGCTGGAAGATCCGGCCCGTCTGCTGCTTGACATCTAATCTGTTTTTACCAGTGGCTGTCCGTCAGGCGGGCAGCCCGGTACCCTAAGGGTACAATCGAGGACGCCTCATGAGTGATAAGTTTGATGTAATTGTTATTGGTGCCGGCCCTGGTGGCTATGTTGCCGCCATTCGCGCTGCCCAACTGGGTCTGAAAACCGCCTGTGTTGAAAAATACAAGGGCAAGGATGACAAGCTGGCGCTGGGCGGCACCTGCCTGAACGTCGGCTGTATTCCGTCCAAAGCGCTGCTGGACAGCACCTGGAAATACCATGAAGCCAAAGAAAGCTTTGAAGTTCACGGTATCAGCACCGGCGATGTAAGCATGGATGTGCCGAAGATGATTGGTCGTAAAGACACCATCGTGCGCAACCTGACTGGTGGTATTGCCGGCCTGTTCAAGGCCAATGGCGTAACCACACTGGAAGGCCACGGCAAGGTTCTGGCCAACCGTCAGGTCGAAGTGACCGGTAGCGATGGCAGCAGTGCTGTTTACGAAGCTGCCAACATCATCATTGCCGCTGGTTCCCAGCCAATCGACATTCCGCCTGCGCCAGTTGACCAAAAAGTTATTGTTGACTCTACCGGTGCGCTGGAATTTCAATCCGTGCCTGCCAAACTGGGTGTGATTGGTGCTGGCGTGATTGGTCTGGAGCTGGGTTCGGTCTGGGCTCGCCTGGGTGCCGAAGTCACCGTGATCGAAGCTCAGGATAAGTTCCTGCCGACCATCGACGAACAGGTTGGTAAAGAAGCACTGAAAGCACTGACCAAGCAGGGCCTTAACATCCGTCTGGGTGCACGCCTGACCGGTAGTGAAGTTAAAGGCGAGCAGGTCACTGTGACTTTTTCTGATGCCGAAGGCGAGCAGCAGCTCACTTTTGACAAGCTGATTGTTGCTGTGGGTCGTCGCCCTGAAACCAACAACCTGCTGGCTGCCGATAGCGGTGTCAATCTGGACGAGCGTGGTTTCATCTTTGTTGATGACCAGTGCGCGACCAGTGTTCCGGGCGTTTATGCCATTGGTGACGTGGTGCGTGGGCCGATGTTGGCGCATAAGGCTTCCGAAGAAGGCATCATGGTTGCCGAGCGCATTGCCGGTCAGCTGCCACAGGTCAACTATGACCTGATTCCTGGCGTTATCTACACCCATCCGGAAATTGCCGGTGTGGGCAAGACTGAGCAGCAGCTCAAGGCTGAAGGCGTTGCTGTTAACGTCGGTGTGTTTCCGTTTGCCGCCAGTGGCCGCGCCATGGCTGCCAACGACACTGCAGGCTTCGTCAAGATCATTGCTGATGCTGGTACCGACCGCGTACTGGGCGTGCATGCCATTGGGCCAAGTGCTGCCGAGCTGGTACAGCAGGGCGCAATTGCCATGGAGTTTGGCTCCAGTGCCGAAGATATCGGCATGATGGTGTTCTCGCATCCGACCTTGTCGGAAGCAGTCAAGGAAGCCGCGCTGGCTGTCAACGGAGCCGCGATTCATATCGGCAACCGCAGAAAGCGTTAATCCTTTCAAAACCGCCCTCCGGGGCGGTTTTTTTATGCCCGCATGAAAGAGTAATCAAGAATATCCGGCTATGCACAAGCCAAAAAAGCCAGAATAAACCTGCACCAGCTATTTTGTGGTATCTATAGAGTCATCGCTGGGAATCACGCCAGCTCCAAAACCAGCAGGAGAATTGCGGCATGAATCTTCATGAATATCAGGCCAAACAGCTGTTCGCTGATTACGGATTACCCGTGACGCTGGGTATTACCGGCACCACGGTGGATGAAATCGTTCACGCATGTCAGACCCTCGGCGGTGGTCGCTGGGTAGTCAAAGTCCAGGTTCATGCCGGTGGACGAGGCAAGGCCGGCGGGGTGCGGATGGTACACAGTATCAACGAAGCCACCGAGTTTGCACGTGAATGGCTGGGTGAGCGACTGGTCTCAATCCAGACTGACAGCAAGGGGCAGCCGATCAACCGTTTGCTGGTGGAGCCTTGCATCGAATTTTCCCGTGAGCTTTATCTCAGTGTGCTGGTGGATCGCAGTACGCGTCGGCTGATGTTTCTGGCCAGTGCCGAAGGCGGTATGGACATTGAAGAAGTGGCCAGACACACACCAGAGAAAATCTTCCGTACGGCCATTGACCCACTGGCCGGAGCGCAACCGTTTCAGGGCAGGGCGCTGGCCTATAAGCTGGGCCTGGAAGATGGTCAGGTACGCGAATTTAGTGAAATCTTTGTCAGCATGTGTCGCCTGTTTGTAGAAAACGATCTCAGTCTGCTGGAAGTTAATCCGCTGGTGGTGCGCACCGACGGCAAGCTGCATTGTCTGGACGCCAAAATTGCGGTAGACGGCAACGCGCTGTATCGTCACCCGGATTTGCGCGCGTTGCGTGACGTCACTCAGGAAGATCCGCGCGAGGCGCAAGCAGCCAAGTTTGAGCTGAACTACGTGGCGCTGGACGGTAATATCGGCTGCATGGTCAATGGCGCGGGTCTGGCCATGGGGACCATGGACATGGTTAGCCTGTATGGTGGTCAGCCGGCCAATTTTCTTGATGTGGGCGGCGGTACAACTACAGGCAGGGTGTCGGAAGCATTCAAAATCATTCTGGACGACGATAATGTCCGTGCCGTGTTGGTAAACATTTTTGGCGGCATTGTGCGTTGTGACATGATTGCCGAAGGGATTATTGCTGCAGTCAGGGAGGTTGGTGTGCAAGTCCCGGTGGTGGTTCGGCTGGAAGGTAATCGTGCGGCGGAGGGGGCTGCCATGTTGGCGGCCAGTGGTCTCAACATGATTCCCGCTCCCAGCCTGGATGAAGCAGCAAAACGGGTTGTAGCCGCAGCGGAGGGCAAGGCATGAGCATTCTGGTCAATAAAAACACCCGGGTTATTTGTCAGGGCTTTACCGGCACGCAGGGTACCTT
>CAZBXG010000028.1:3490-5860 GCA_964495925.1 uncultured Thiopseudomonas sp. | reverse complement strand
GGCAGTGCCGAGGAAGAAGCCGCAGCCTATATCAAACAACACGTCACGAAACCTGTGGTTGCTTACATTGCCGGGGTGACTGCTCCACCGGGCAAACGCATGGGTCATGCCGGAGCCATCATTGCCGGTGGCAAGGGTACCGCCAGCGAGAAGTTTGCTGCGCTGGAAGCAGCAGGAGTGCGTACGGTACGTTCTCTGACCGATATTGGTCAGGCATTGGCTGAAATGACCGGCTGGCGCTGACCGGGCGAGAGCATCAAGCAAACTGGTAATGCTCAGGCCTGGGTGCAGGCCGGGCAAAATAATAGCCTTGCAGATAATCGACGCCAATGGCACATAGCGTCTCATGTTCACCGACAGTCTCGATGCCTTCGGCAATTACCAGACTGTTAACCGAGCGGGCCAGCCCGACCAGGGCGCTGACAAAATCCCGTTTGAAACTGTCCTGATCAATACCGTCCACAAAGTGCCGGTCCAGTTTGACAAACTCGGGCCGCACTTCTGACCACAAGCGCAAACTGGAATAACCAGCTCCCAGGTCATCCAGTGCAATCGAAAAACCTTCCTGCTGGTAATGACAGACGGCGCGGCGCATCAGTTCGTAGTCGTGGGTGGGCGCGTGCTCGGTGATTTCAATTACCACTTGCTCTGGGCGAATACCCGAGCTGTTGACCAGTTCCATGGTCAGGCCGCGATGGTGGTCGGGTTGCAGCAGGGTTTCCGGAGAGACATTGAGAAACAACTTGCCCGGTAACCGTTGGCTGCTGAACTGTTCAATGGCACTGGTGCGACAGATACTTTCCAGTGCAAACAGTTTTTGCTGTTGTCGGGCCTGTGCAAACAGTTGTAGCGGCTGTTGCAGACAGCTGTTGTCAGGGCCGCGGCTGAGTGCCTCGTAGGCATACAGAGAGCGGCCGTCACTGTGGAAAATGGGTTGAAAGCAGGTGCTGATTTTTTTCTGGTCGATAATCCTCAGCAGCTCATGTTCAAGAGGCATGGTGGGCTACTGGCTCCGCATGAGTGTGGTATTGACGTACATTGGTACGCAACGAGCTGGCCAGTCCGGCTAGTTCCTGACTGATGCGCAGAGATTCACCGGCATCATGATCAAGTTGACCAACCGACCGGTTAAGTGCTTCGACACCCTCAAGGTTTCCGGCAACCGTGGCCTGTTGCTGCTCTGTGGCGACAGAAATACTGCTGTTTAGACGGGCGATTTCCTGCACTGCGCCGCGAATGTCTTGCAGGGTCTGGTTGGAATTAATGGCAAAACCGACACTGTTCTGTGCCTGCTCGCGGGCTTCGAGCATGGCCCCGTTGGCCAGCCCGGCTTGTGTTTGCAGTTGTTCGACCAGTGTCTGAATGGAGGTGATTGAAGCTGCTGTGCTTCTGGATAGATTACGGACCTCGTCAGCCACCACGGCAAAACCTCGTCCGGCGGCGCCTGCCCGTGCTGCTTCGATAGCGGCATTCAGAGCCAGCAGGTTGATTTGTTCGGCGACTGACTGCACCACTTCCAGTACCCCGCTAATATCGTTCGAGTGGCTGTGCAGCGCAGTGATGATGTCGCTGGTGCTGTCAATGTGTTGAGCAAGGCTTTCGATAGTGTGCATGCTGTCGCCTACCCGTTGTACCCCTTCCTGACATAGATGGTCAGCTTCATTGGCGAGACTGGCGGCATCGCCGGAGCGGGTTGCAACTTCATGAATGGCCAGCGACATTTCGTTGATTGACAGCTTCATCCGTCCTGCTTCCGCATTTTGTTGCCGGCTGCTGAAACTGACCTGTTCGCTGATGGTTTGCGCCCGAACCGCGTGACCGCTAAGGGTGCCGGCATTTTGCTCCAGACTGTGAATCAACTGTTGAAAATGGCTGAGCAAAGTATTGAGTGCGGTGGCAGCCTCGGCCACTTCGTCATTGCCAAGCGGCTCAGCCCGCAGGCGCAGGTCGGAGTCTCTTTCAACGCTCAGAATCAGGTTACGCAGGCCATGTAACGGGCGCTGGATTGAGCGCTGGATGAGCCAGGCCAGTAGCAGGGAGCCAAACACCAGCACGCTGCCGCCATATATATAGCCTTGCGCCAGGGAGCTGGTCAGGGTGCCTGCTTCTTCTTGTACCAGTGTGGCCGCATCCAGCTGATGTTGAATCAGCCGGTTTAGCGTCTGATCATAGCGGCCAAGCCGTTCGCTAATTTCATGATTGAAGGTGGAGTCGTTGAGAATGCGAATGCTCAGTGCATCACTGCCCACTGGTTGCAGCCAGTCATGATACAGCGCAAGCGCATCGGCAAACTCCAGATCGGCTTGCCGATCCAGTGCGGAGCTGGCATCTGTACGTGCCTGCTGATAGGCAAGCCAGTGCTGGCTGGCC
>CAZBXG010000028.1:0-3390 GCA_964495925.1 uncultured Thiopseudomonas sp. | reverse complement strand
GCCGGAATTTTTAAACGGTTCAGCATTGGCACTCCATCAAGTCATGATTGGCATGCCGAAAAGTGTAAAGAACAATAGTTACACTTTTGTGACAAAAGTGTGATGTAGGTCTCGTTTGTCTGGGTGGAGGGAATATGTTGGCCGCCAGGGGCAGAAAAAGCCGTGAGCTAGCGACCAGAATCAATTTGCCGCGATTTACATCAGTATCGGCACGCAGAACCGCAGCAGGGCGCGGCACAAAGCGGTACAATGCCCGCCTTTGATTTTTCTGGAAGTTTTTGAATGAAAGGGCTGGGCAAAACCCAAATCATGGCGCTTGGGTTTATGACCTTCGCATTGTTCCTGGGCGCGGGCAATATCATCTTTCCGGCAGCAGCCGGACTCCAATCAGGCGAACATCTGTGGCAGGTCATTCTGGGCTTTTTGCTGACCGGTGTTGGCTTGCCGCTCTTGACGGTGGTGGCGCTGGCGCGGGTCGGCGGCGGGTTGCAAACTTTGACGCTACCACTGGGCAAACTGGCAGGTACCGTATTTGCCATTGCAGTTTATCTGGCCATCGGGCCGTTGTTTGCCACGCCAAGAACTGCGGTAGTGTCGTATGAAATCGCGTTGGGCTCGCTGATTGACGACAGCTGGTGGGCTTTGTTGCTGTACAGCAGTCTGTACTTTGCCGTGGTGCTATATCTGGCATTCAACCCCGGCAAAATTCTTGAACGCATCGGGCAGCTGATTACTCCGGTACTGTTGTTAGCGCTGGTGTTGCTGGGGTTGGCGGCAGTGTTTAAGCCAGCCGGATTGCCCGGTCCCGGACAGGCACCTTATAGCGTTGAGCCGCTGACTAGCGGCTTTCTGGATGGTTACCTGACCATGGATGCGCTCGGTGCGCTGGTGTATGGAGTGGTTATTGCCGCTGCCATTCGTGCCCAGGGTGTGGCCGATATGGGCCGAATTACCCGTCACTCGATTCAGGCCGGCATTATTGCCGCCATCGGCTTGTCACTGGTGTATATTTCGCTGTTCTATCTGGGTGCTACCAGCTATGAAATTGCGGCCGACACCACCAACGGTGGCCAGGTGCTGGCCAAATATGTGCAAGGCGCTTTTGGTTTGCCCGGCACCCTGCTGCTGGGAGTGGTGATTACACTGGCTTGTCTGACTACGGCTACCGGGTTGCTGGTGGCCTGTGGTGAGTATTTTGAACAATTGTGGGGCATTCGCTATCGCCGTACGGTATTGTTTTTCACGGTCTTCAGCTGGGCCGTATCCAACCAGGGCTTGACCCAGCTGATCAAGGTATCAGTGCCGGTACTGGTAGGCTTGTATCCGTTGGCGATTGTGCTGGTGTTTTTGAGTCTGGCCCGTGACTTGTGGCGTAATCCGCAGCCGGTGTTTCGTGTCTGTATGGCTGTAACGCTGGTGTTTGGCGTTCTTGACGGCATTACCGCGACCGGGGTTGATCTGGGGTTAAGCGGCTTGTTGGCATATTTGCCCATGGCAGACAAGCAAATGGGCTGGCTGTTGCCGGTGGTGGTAGTGCTGGCAGTAATGACCGTGCGTGACCGCTGGAGCGGCAAGCCCCAAACCATATAAAGGGAGAGCAATACCGACATGACAGCCTTGTTGATTCTGGGTGGAACAGTGCTGGCTGTCTGTGGCTGGTTGTGGCTCTGGTGGCGTTCAGTACGCATACACTGGTTCTGGGCGCTGGCAGGTGTGTTGCCGCCACTGGCATTGTTGTCCGGTTTGCTGAATCTGCGGCGCAGTTGGTTGCCATTGCTGGTGCATGTTGCAGGGCTGGTGTTGCTCGGCGGCGGACTGTGGCAGTTGTCGCAGACCGGGCCACAACAGTTTACCCGTCTGATGCAGGGGCAATGGTCGGAGCAGGATCAATCCAGCGGTGTGGCTGACCGTTTGCAAGGGCAGTTGCAGGGCCAGCTGTTTATACCCGAGCAGACACTGCTGAAGCAGGGCATTCTGATTCTGCGTGCAGGTCAGGAATTTATTGCCAGCAAAGAAATTCGTCTGGACTTGCACCACTACAGCGAAGCCTTGCAGAACGAGGTGTTTACGCTGGATATTCTGCCCACGGATGATGGTGAGTTACCGGTCATTGAGCTGCTGTGGCAAGACCCACAAAGTGGTCAGCCACAGACCCGGCGTGTAGTGCGTGGTTACACTTTATCTTTGTACTTGCAGCGTCAGACAGGTGGATTGACAGGACAACTGTATCTGTCGTTGCCAGCCGGACTGGCGACGCTGGTGCGAGGCAGTTTCCATATTGCTGTTGCAGACGCATTGCCGCTTCCTAAGGAAAAACCTGCGGAGGATAAGCCACTTGAGGCCGAATCTGTTGTGCCAGAAACAGAGAACGCTCTTCTTCCGGTATTCTCGCTGGAACGGCTGCTGAGTCATCCGCAAAACTATCTGCGTCAGTCACTGTATGTAGAGACTGTAGCCGGCCGACAGGTACGGGGCGAGTTTGCCGGTATCAGTGACGAAGGCGAGCTACTGGTCAAACAAGTGATCAAGGCGCCGGGTTTTGTCATCTTTCGTGTACTGCCCGGCGAAATCAGCCAGATTACCCTGGACGAATAAAAACAGCAGTTATAGCAACGCGCAAAAATCTTCGCTCTTGAAATTTGCTAGGCATAACCCCACTTGTCCTGTGATCAACCATTTTCTTAACAGGACTTTGTGGAGTCTTTGCATGACTGTTGAAGCAAAAAAAGAAACTCTTGGTTTTCAGACCGAAGTAAAGCAGCTGCTGCACCTGATGATTCACTCCTTGTATTCCAATAAGGAAATCTTCCTGCGCGAGCTGGTATCGAACGCCTCTGACGCCGCTGACAAGCTGCGCTTTGAAGCCCTGGCCAAGCTTGAGCTGCTGGAGCAGGATCCCGAGCTGAAAATCCGCATCAGCTTCGATAAAGAAGCCAACACGTTGACCATCGAAGACAATGCCATTGGCATGAGCCGCGATGAGGTGATCAATCACCTGGGCACCATTGCTAAGTCCGGTACTGCCGAGTTCATGAAGAGCCTGACCGGTGACCAAAAGAAAGACTCACAACTGATTGGTCAGTTTGGTGTTGGTTTTTACTCGGCCTTTATTGTGGCCGACAAGGTTGAGGTGCACACCCGTCGTGCCGGCTTACCTGCTGAGCAGGGCGTGCTCTGGACGTCATCTGGCGAAGGCGAGTTTGATATTGAAACCATCAACAAGCCTGAGCGCGGCAGCCGCATCGTTTTGCACCTAAAAGAGGACGCCCGTGAATTTGCAGATGGCTGGCGTTTGCGTAATGTCATCACCAAATACTCCGACCATGTGGCGTTGCCAATTGAGCTGCCAAAAGAGCATTACGGTGAGGAAGACGACAAGCCAGCCGAGCA
>CAZBXG010000027.1:7293-20445 GCA_964495925.1 uncultured Thiopseudomonas sp. | reverse complement strand
CCGGTTTGTTGCAGTTGTTCTTCAGTGATACCGCCTTTCCAGTAGGCTTCTACCGCTTTTTTCAGTTCACGGTCACCGCCAATACGCGGAAAACCGAGGTTGTGTGCTAGTGCCATGGGACACCTCCTTGAAGTTGAGGTGGCCATTGTGCGGAGTTTGCCAGAGTGAAACAAACTCAAATATCTAACCTTCATCTTTAGTTTATTTCATAATGGTAACGACAGATGTGCTGCCTAGCAGGCTATTGCAAGTGATAACCGTGTGAGAAAAGGCCTTTTGTAGGAGGAAGCTTGCCCCCGATAAAAGCTAACCATATTTCTCAGGGGCAAGCCCCTTCGTACAGGGTAGTGCAGGCTGCACGAGCAAAGCATCAGCACGCTGTAACGCCCACAAAAAAGGCCACCCGTAGGTGGCCTTGTGCACTACTGTCAGTGCTTACGCCTGTTCGGCGCGGGCTGCTTCAACGTCCTTGATGGACAACTTGATGCGGCCACGGTTGTCTACGTCCAGCACAACCACGTCGATCATCTCACCTTCTTTCAGGTAGTCGGTCACTTTTTCCACACGTTCATTGCTGATCATGGAAATGTGTACCAGACCATCCTTGCCGGGCAGGATGTTGACGAAGGCACCGAAGTCCACAATGCGCTCGACCTTGCCGTGATAGATCTTACCGATCTCGGCTTCAGCGGTGATGCTCAGCACGCGCTCGCGGGCCGCTTCGGCATCTTCTTTGGTCTGGCCAAAGATCTTGATCGAACCGTCATCTTCAATGTCAATGGAAGCGTTGGTTTCTTCACAGATGGCGCGGATGGTTGCACCGCCCTTGCCGATCACGTCACGAATCTTGTCCGCATCAATACGCATGGTCAGCATGGACGGCGCATTTTCGGAAATTTCGCTGCGGGACGCAGGCAGAACCTGGTTCATCTGCTCAAGGATGGTAATACGCGCGGTATGGGCTTGCTCCAGGGCAATCTCCATGATTTCTTCGGTAATACCTTCGATCTTGATGTCCATCTGCAGTGCGGTAATGCCGTTGGCGCTACCGGCCACCTTGAAGTCCATGTCACCCAGGTGGTCTTCATCGCCCAGAATATCGGTCAGCACGGCAAACTTGTCGCCTTCCTTCACCAGACCCATGGCGATACCGGCCACTGGAGCTTTCATCGGCACACCGGCATCCATCAGTGCCAGAGAGGCACCACAGACGGAAGCCATGGAGCTGGAACCGTTGGACTCAGTGATTTCGGACACCACACGCACGGTGTAAGGGAAGTCCTCAACATTCGGCAGCATGGCAGCCACACCACGACGTGCCAGACGGCCGTGACCGATCTCACGACGACCGGTAGCACCCATGCGGCCACACTCACCTACGGAGTACGGAGGGAAGTTGTAGTGCAGCATGAAGTGGTCACGCTTCTCGCCTTCCAGAGTGTCCAGCAGCTGCGCGTCACGGGCAGTACCCAAAGTGGCAACGACCAGCGACTGGGTTTCACCACGGGTAAACAGGGAGGAACCATGGGTCTTGTCCAGTACACCAACTTCAATGTTCAGTGGACGTACGGTTTGTGCATCACGGCCATCAATACGCGGTTTGCCGGACACGATGTTCTCGCGCACGGTGCGGTATTCGATTTCGCCAAAGCACTCTTTGACTTCTTTGGCGCAAGGACCGGTTTCATCGTTGGCTAGCGCAGCAACCACCTGGTCACGCAGTTCACCCAGTCGGTTATAACGATCCTGCTTGATGATGATGGAGTAAGCCTTGGAAATCTCTTCACCAAACTGGCTGGTAATTGCATTCAACAGCTCGGTGTTCTCGACAGGCGGCTGCCAGTCCCAGCGTGGCTTGGCAGCTTCGGCGGCCAGTTCCTTGATTGCCTTGATCGCGACCTGGAATTCTTCGTGGGCGTACAGCACGGCACCCAGCATCTGGTCTTCGGTCAACTCTTTGGCTTCGGATTCAACCATCAGCACGGCATCTTCAGTACCGGCAACCACCATGTCCAGCGCGGAAGCTTCCAGCTGTTCATAGGTCGGGTTCAGCAGGTAGCCGGACTCAGGATGGTAACCCACACGAGCACAGCCAATCGGGCCGTTGAACGGAATGCCGGAAACAGCCAGAGCAGCAGAAGTACCCAGCATCGCGGCGATATCCGGATCAGTTTTCTTGCTGGTGGAAACCACTGTACAGATTACCTGGACTTCGTTGTTGAAGCCGTTCGGAAACAGTGGACGAATTGGACGGTCGATCAAGCGGGAAGTCAGGGTCTCTTTCTCGGACGGACGGGCTTCGCGCTTGAAGAAACCGCCGGGGATTTTACCGGCGGCATAGGTTTTTTCCTGGTAATGCACGGACAGCGGGAAGAAGTCCTTGCCCGGATCTGCCTGCTTGGCACCCACTACAGTGACCAGCACGGTGACATCATTGTCAACGCTAACGAGTACGGCACCGGAAGCCTGACGCGCAACGCGGCCGGTTTCCAGAGTTACGGTCGACTGACCGAATTGAAATTTTTTAATGACCGGATTCACGGTTTTTTCCTTCTTTTAAGTTACCTGGGGGAACAGTCAAGCTGGCCGGGTATCGTCCCGTCACAGCTGTTTAGCATTCTTTTTTATGGAAACTCTGCAAAGCATCCGCCAGCGCAGGTGCTTTTCAGAGCTTCCACCGGGCAACACATGATAAAAAACAAAAAGCCGGCGCCTGAAGCAACGGGCAAATTTCCCGAAATACCTCAGCACACCAGCTTTTCGCCTTAGGCAGTTTCTGCACAACGCTGGTACCCAAGCAGCCGACAATGCTTTCTGCGCCAATACGAGGGATAACCCGGCATATTGCCATCAGACTTGAGCTTGTCAGCTGTTTGACTGTCACGTTGTTCAGACTTTCCCTGAATTGCGTTCGCTTAGCGACGCAGACCCAGACGGGCAATCAGGGCAGCATAACGGCCCAGATCTTTCTTCTTCAGATAGTCCAGCAGCTTGCGACGCTGGTTAACCATACGAATCAGGCCACGACGGGAGTGGTGGTCTTTTTTGTTGGTTTTGAAGTGGTCTTGCAGCTTGTTGATGTTGGTGGTCAACAGGGCAACCTGTACTTCAGGTGAACCGGTGTCACCAGCAGCTTGCTGATACTCACTGACAATCTGGGCTTTTTCTTCAACGCTAAGTGCCATGATAGGCTCCTTCAAACTTGGACAGGCCGGGCTGCTCTGTTGCTTAAGAGTCCCGTGCTAAAAAAATGGAATGACCGCGCCTGCCAACAGCCACCCATGTTCCGGCCAGTGGCCGGAAAAACTTGGCTATTGTGACCTAACCAGCCGCCTCGGTGCAACCAGTCCGTCATCATCAATCTCGGCGACACCGATAAACTCTTGCAGATGGCTATAAACCCGCACCAAACCGCTGGCCGGAGCACCCGGCGCACGCACCGGCTGACCATTTTGCCAGTAATATGTGGTGTGCTCGGTCAGTTCAACAGCAGGCCAGTCCAGCAAACCGGCATCGGAGGGCAACAGATATTGATCCAGCGCTTCGCTGCCTTCCTCTTCCTGCAAGGCTATCAGCTCATCCAGAGTGACCGAGCGCGACAGGTCAAAGGGACCGGCCACAATACGGCGCAAACCGGCCACATGTGCCCCACAACCCAGCGCAGCTCCAATATCTTCAGCCAGAGTGCGAATGTAGGTGCCTTTGCTGCACGCAACCCGCAAGCGCAACAAATCATTTTCCAGCGCCAACACGCTCAGTTCCGCAATGTGTACCGGACGCGCCTTGCGCTCAACCACTTCTCCGGCACGGGCCAGCTTATAAAGGGGCTGACCATCCAGCTTAAGTGCTGAATACATCGGCGGCACCTGCATGATGTCACCACGAAACTGCGGCAACACGGCGTCTACATCCTCCATGCTGACGCTGACCGGACGTGTTTCCAGTACCTGCCCTTCAGCATCGCCTGTGTCCGTAGTCTGCCCGAGACGCACTTCGGCTTCATACGTCTTGTCAGCATCCAGCAAGTAACGGGAAAACTTGGTTGCTTCGCCAAAGCACAGCGGCAACACGCCGGTAGCCAGCGGATCAAGGCTGCCGGTATGGCCGCCCTTGTCCGAGTTGAGCAGCCAGCGTACTTTTTGCAAGGCGCCGTTGGAACTGACACCCAGCGGCTTGTCCAGAATCAGAATGCCGCTCACGCTGCGACGCTTGCGTTTGACCTGCTGACTCACTTATTCCTCTCCATCCTGCTGATGATGGCTGCGATCACTGGCAACAGCCTGTTCAATCAGTGACGACAAGTATGCACCACGGCTGATGCTTTCATCGTAACGAAAATGTAGCTGCGGGATGCTGCGAATCTTGATCGCTTTGCCCAGCAACATACGCAAATAACCTGCAGCCTCATTCAGCACATCCACATTGCTCTGAATGACTTCAGCATCATCGCTATTCATCAGTGTGATGAAGATTTTGGCATGGCCCAGATCACGGCTGACTTCAACGCCAGTCAGGGTTACAAAGCCCAGACGCGGGTCTTTCACCTCACGCGGGATCATCACCGCCAGCTCGCGCTGGATCTGGTCACCGACGCGTTGCGCCCGGCTGTATTGTTTGCTCATGATGTTCTACCTCATGGAGCCTGTTTTTAAGCAACAAACGGCACGCCAGTCAGGCTGGTCGTGCCGTTGTCATGTGCAGATGTTGCAGACGGTTACAGTGTACGCGCCACTTCAACCTTCTCGAACACCTCGATCTTGTCACCGACTTTGACGTCGTTGTAGCTCTTGACGCCAATACCGCACTCCATGCCGTTACGGACTTCGTTGACGTCATCCTTGAAGCGGCGCAGGGATTCCAGCTCGCCCTCAAAGATCACCACGTCGTCACGCAGCACCCGGATCGGACGGCTACGCAGGACAGTACCCTCGATCACCATACAACCGGCAATTGCGCCCAGTCGTGGCGAACGGAATACGTCACGCACTTCAGCAATACCGACAATTTGCTCACGCAAGTCACTGCCCAACATACCGGTCAACGCTTTCTTCACGTCTTCGATAATGTCGTAAATGATGTTGTAGTAGCGCATATCGAGGCTTTCGCTCTCGACAATCTTGCGCGCACCGGCATCAGCACGGACGTTAAAGCCGAAAATCACGGCGTTGGACGCCAGCGCCAGGTTGGCATCGCTCTCGGTGATACCACCGACACCGCCACCCACTACGCGCACTTCCACTTCGTCGTTGCCCAGCTCGGTAAGCGAGCTTTGCAGTGCTTCAAGAGTACCGCGTACATCGGCCTTGATGACCACGTTGAGAACTTTCTTCTCTTCCTGACCCATGCTGTCGAAGATGTTTTCCAGCTTGCCGGCGGAAGCGCGGGCCAGCTTGACCTCACGGAACTTGCCCTGACGGAACAGTGCAATTTCACGCGCCTTACGCTCGTCAGTGACCACGGTCATTTCGTCACCAGCCTCGGGCGTACCGTCCAGACCAATGATTTCGACCGGAATTGACGGACCAGCTTCCTGAATCGGCTTGCCGTTTTCATCCAGCATGGCGCGTACACGGCCAAAGTTGACGCCAACCAGCACCATGTCACCCTGACGCAGGGTACCGTTCTGTACCAGAATGGAAGCAACCGGACCACGGCCACGATCCAGGCGGGATTCGATTACCACACCACGGCCAGAGGCACTTGGAATGGCAGTCAGTTCCAGAACTTCGGACTGCAGCAGAACAGCCTCAAGCAGTTCGTCAATACCGGTACCCACTTTGGCAGATACGTGGACAAACTGGGTGTCGCCACCCCACTCTTCCGGAATCACATCATGCTGGGCCAGATCGTTCTTGATACGGTCCGGGTCAGCGTCCGGCTTATCAATCTTGTTCACGGCAATAATCAGGGGTACACCAGCCGCTCTGGCGTGCTGGATACCCTCGATGGTTTGCGGCATTACGCCATCATCCGCTGCCACCACCAAAATCACGATATCAGTGGCCTTGGCACCACGCGCACGCATGGCGGTAAAAGCCGCGTGACCCGGAGTGTCAAGGAAGGTGATCATGCCACCTTCGGTTTGCACGTGGTACGCACCAATGTGTTGGGTAATGCCACCGGCTTCGCCGGTCGCAACCTTGGCGCGACGAATGTAGTCGAGCAACGAAGTTTTACCATGGTCAACGTGGCCCATTACAGTCACTACCGGTGCGCGCTGGAACGCCTCGCCCGACATCTTCAGCGATTCGGCCAGCTGCTCTTCAAGAATGTCATCACTGACCAGCTTGACCTTGTGGCCCATTTCCTCAGCTACAAGAGTCGCCGTATCCTGGTCCAGCACCTGGTTAATGGTCACTGGTGTACCCAGCTTGAACATGAACTTGACGACTTCACCGCCCTTGACCGACATCTGTGCGGCCAGTTCAGCAACGGTAATAGTCTCGCCAATGGCCACTTCGCGCACGATTGGGCCAGCAGGTGTCTGGAAGCCATGTTCGTTGCGGCGACGGGACTTGCCACGACCGCCGCGACCGCCACGACGGCCACCGCCGTCCTCGTCACCATCACGCAGGCTGATCTTGCGATTTTGCGGACGGTTGCCGGCTGGCTTGCGCTCACGACGTGTATCGTCATCACGACGTGGAGTGGCGGCACGACGTGGCTCTTCCTTCTTGCGCTCTGGACGCGCCGCTGCCGGCTCGTCAATTACAGACTCAGCAACAACCGATGCTGCTTCCGGCTGGGCGCTCTGCTCTTCCTTCTCACGGGCAGCTTTGGCTTCAGCCTCTTTTGCCTGACGTGCCTGCTCAACCGCTTCAATACGGCGAACCTCAGCATCCTGAATAATGTCGGCAGTAGATTTCTGCTTGACTGGCTCGGCAGCCGGCTTGGCCGGTGCTGCCTGCTTGACTTCCACCTCTACCTTGGCGACTGGGCTTTCGTCCGCTGGGCGCTTAACGTAAGTACGCTTTTTGCGTACTTCTACACTGATGGTCTTGCTGCCCGGGGCACGCAAGGTGGTAGTGGTTTTGCGCTGCAGGGTGATCTTTTTACCTGAATCCGGCTTGTCGCCCGGCTCTGCGCTCAAATGTGCCAGCAACTTTTGTTTTTCACCGTCACTAACGGCATCAGTCGCCTTGGTATGGGACAACCCGGCATCTTTCATTTGTTGCAGCAACTGCTCAACCGGTGTATTTACCGTTTGGGCCAATTCTTTTACCGTGACTTGCGTCATGTGAACTCCTCCTCAAGCCGCTACGTGCTTATTCAAACCAGTGGGCGCGGGCGGCCATGATCAGCTTGCCGGCATTTTCTTGATCCATGCCTGCAATTTCCAGCAAGTCATCAATGGACTGTTCGGCAAGGTCTTCGCGACTCAATACACCACGGGTAGCCAGCTCTACAGCCAGCTCCTTGGTCATGCCTTCCAGGTCAAGCAAGTCTTGCTCCGGCTGGATATCTGCCAGTTTCTTTTCGGTCTCAATGGCACGCGACAACAGGCGGTCTTTGGCCCGGGCGCGCAGCTCATTGACGATTTCTTCATCAAATCCATCGATTTCCAACATTTCTTCCATCGGGACGTAAGCCACTTCTTCCAGTGTGCTGAAGCCTTCTTCAACCAGCACCTGGGCCAGCTCTTCGTCCACTTCCAGCTCGTCCACAAACAATTGCAGGGTGTCACCTGTCTCTTGTTGCTGGCGTGACTGGATATCTGCCTCGGTCATGACGTTTAGCGTCCAGCCGGTCAGCTGAGACGCCAGACGCACGTTCTGGCCGCCACGGCCAATCGCCTGAGCCAGATTGTCCTCACCCACGGCAATGTCCATGGAGTGGGCGTCTTCATCAACGATAATGGCTACCACTTCGGCAGGCGCCATGGCGTTGATGACAAACTGTGCCACATTGTCGTCCCACAGCACGATATCGACGCGCTCACCACCCAGCTCGCCGGTAACGGCCTGGACTCGTGAACCACGCATGCCGATACAGGCACCTTGCGGATCAATGCGCTTGTCTTTGGACTTGACTGCAATCTTGGCACGCGAACCCGGATCACGAGCTGCAGCCATAATTTCAATCAGGCCCTCGGAAATTTCCGGCACCTCAATGCTGAACAGCTCCATCAGCATCTCTGGTGCAGTGCGTGACAGCATCAGCTGCGGGCCACGGTTATCGGTGCGAATTTCTTTCAGCAGCGCACGCACGCGAGTGCCAACACGGAAATTTTCCCGTGGAATGGTTTCGTCACGAGCCAGCAATGCCTCGGCGTTGTTGCCCAGATCAATGATGACGTTATCGCGGGTGACCTTTTTCACGGTACCGGAGATGATCTCGCCCATTTTGTTGCGGTAGGCTTCAACCACCTGCGCACGCTCGGCCTCGCGCACTTTCTGCACAATCACCTGTTTGGCGGTCTGGGCAGCAATACGGCCAAATTCAATGGACTCAACCTGTTCTTCGATCAGGTCGCCTACCTGCTTATCAGCATACTGCTCAGGCAGCATGTCAGGCGTGTACTGATAAGCTGGATCTTCCAGCTGCTCGTCTTCAACCACGTGCCAGCGGCGAAAAGTGTCATATTCGCCGGTCTGGCGATCAATCGCCACACGCAGTTCGACTTCGTCCTCGTAGTTTTTCTTGGTTGCTGTCGCCAGCGCAACTTCAAGGGCCTCGAAAATATCTTCCGCCGGTACTCCCTTTTCGTTGGAGACAGACTCAACCACCAACAGAATTTCTTTACTCATTGTTTGCCTCAATCATAACAGGCTCACAGGACCCCTGCCCTGTCAGTCAAAAACCGGAATTACATTTGCCTTTTCGATGGATTCGATTGGCAGCAGGTATTCATACTGATCCACTTGCACCACTACATCCTGGTCTTCCACACCTTTCAGGACGCCCTGAAAGTTACGGCGCTCTTCCACCGCAACCCGCGTTCTGACCTTAACCTGGTGTCCGACATAGGCCACAAATTGGTCCAGCGTAAACAGCGGGCGATCCATGCCGGGAGAAGAAACCTCCAGGGTATATTCACCACTGATAGGGTCTTCAACATCCAGCACCGCGCTGAGCTGGCGGCTGACCGCCTCACAATCATCAACGCTAATGCCCTGCTCGTGTTCAATAAACACACGCAGCACGGAATGCCGGCCCTGGGAAACATATTCAACTCCCCAGCATTGAAACCCCATGGCCTCGACAACCGGAGCCAGGATTACCTGCAACTGTTGCAGCTTGCTCATCTGCCCTCCACTGTGCTTTTGTGCATTCCGCAAATAAAAAATGGGCGAAACGCCCACATCCAAAACCGCAAAACCTGACTGCGGCCTATGAAAAAGCCCCATAACGGGGCTCTGATGAAATCCTGGACGCCCCGACCTGCTCCTGAAACGGCAGATTGACGGACTCCAGACAATGCCAAGGCTGTTGCCCGTGCATAGAAAGCGGCGTAATTCTAGAAGTACAGCCAGAAAAAGTCAAGCCGCCCGACACCTGTAACAGTATCGGGCGGCTTGTTTATGGTACCGAGGAGGGGACTCGAACCCCTACAGCCTATGGCCACTACCACCTCAAGGTAGCGTGTCTACCAATTCCACCACCTCGGCAAAACTAGTCAGCTTGCGGAATATCTCCGGCAGCTTCGCCCTCTACAGGAATATCCGAACCGCCGATCTCAACTTCTTCCAGCTGCGGAATATCACTCAGCACAGGTGCGGATTTTTGCGCCTGCTGGACTTCGATGCTGGGCAAGCCCAGATCATCAACGCCCTTGGAACGCTGGGTAGCGTAGTAACCCAGCGCCAAACTGGTCGCAAAAAAAACGGTGGCCAGTATAGCAGTCATACGACTGAAAAAGCTACCAGTTCCTTGCGCACCAAATACGGTACCGGACGCGCCGGAACCAAAAGAAGCGCCAGCCTCGGCACCCTTACCCTGCTGGATCAAAACCAGACCCACCAGCGCAAGCGCCATGACCAGGTGAACAATAATGACTACAGATTCCAGCATTTTAGTTTCCTGCGGCGCGGCAAATCGCGCCAAATTCATCGGCATCCAGCGAGGCTCCGCCTACCAGACCGCCATCAATGTCTTTCTGGGCAAACAGCTCGTCAGCATTTTCCGCCTTGACGCTGCCGCCGTACAAAATCCTAAGCTCTTGTGCAACCACCGCACTGTGGCAAGCAATCACGCCACGCAAGGCTTCATGCACCTGCTGCGCCTGCTCCGGCGAAGCCGTCAAGCCGGTACCTATCGCCCAAACCGGCTCATACGCAAGCACTGCGTTGGCAAAAGCATCAATTCCGGCAACACGCACCACCGCTTCAACCTGCTCGGTAACGGTCTCAATCGCCCGCCCCTGCTCACGCTGTTGCAAGGTCTCGCCAACACAGAGCACAGGTATCAAACCGGCAGTCTGTGCGGCAACAAACTTGCTCGCAACCACTTCATCGGACTCACCCTGCAGTTCGCGCCGCTCGGAGTGCCCAACCAGAACCATGCGACACCCTGCATCTTTTAGCTGGGTTGCCGAAGTTTCACCAGTCATCGCACCAAAACCGGCACTGACTGCACAATCCTGGGCACCCACCGCGATGGCTGGCACCGCGCTTACCGCGCGCTCAAGGTACAGCATCCCGGGAAATACCGCGACATCCACAGCGTGTGACAACTCCAGAGCAGACAAATTTTTCAGCAGTGCAGCAACTTCCTGCATGCTTCCGTTCATCTTCCAGTTTCCAGCGACCAATGGACGACGCATATACAAATCCCGTGCCTCAAAGTGGGTGCAGATATTACTCAAGCCATCACCAGCATGCAAGCAAAATCAGCTACAGCACTGCTCAACAACCTCAGCCAGCTGCTGGGCATAACCAAGCACTACCGCTTTATCTTCACCTTCTACCATGACCCGAACCAGTGGCTCGGTCCCTGATTTACGCAACAATACGCGTCCACGCCCAGCCAGTTCGGTGGTCACGCGATCACAGGCTGCTACTACCTCCGGGTGCTGCAAAGGATCAGCACTACCGGCGTAGCGTACATTAATCAATGTTTGCGGCAGTTTTTTCCAGGCCAGTCGCTCCTTCGCCAGGGTATGGCCGCGACGCTGCAACGCCAGCAGCACCTGCAAGGCGGCAATAATGCCGTCACCCGTCGTATGGTGCTGAATGCACAGCATATGACCCGACCCCTCACCCCCGATCACCCAGCCACGCTCCTGCAGCTCCTGCATCACATAACGGTCACCCACATTGGCACGCACCATGGGGATACCACGCTCCTGCAAAGCCAGTTCCAGGCCGTAGTTGCTCATCAGGGTACCCACTACGCCGGAACCTTCCGGCAAACGCTCACGCTCCTGCAAGTCGGTTGCGATGATATACAGCAAGTCATCGCCATCCAGCACCACGCCAGTGTGGTCAACCATTTGCACGCGGTCACCATCACCATCAAAAGCAATGCCCAAGTCGGCACCATGCTCAACCACCGCTTTTTGCAAAGCGTCCATATGGGTCGAACCAACGCCATCATTGATGTTGATACCATCCGGCTTGTTGCCAATGGTAATCACCTCAACTCCCAGCTCGTCGAACACGCTTGGCGCAATACGATAGGTCGCGCCATGCGCGCAGTCGATGACCACTTTCAGACCTGAAAAATCGGTGCTGGTCGGTACGCTGCTTTTACAAAACTCGATATAGCGACCAGCCGCATCGTTAATGCGTGACGCCTTGCCGAGCTGATCCGACTCGGCCACCTGCATGGGCGCATCCATCAGCTCTTCAATCATTTGCTCCACTTCATCCGGCAGTTTCTTGCCGGTGGAGGAGAAAAACTTGATGCCGTTATCATAATGCGGGTTATGCGAGGCACTGATGACAATGCCCGCCTCAGCCTTGAAAGTACGGGTCAGGTAGGCAATGCCGGGCGTCGGCATGGGGCCCAGCAGCGCCACATCTGCCCCTGCTGCCGATAGCCCGGCCTGCAAGGCCGACTCAAACATATAGCCGGAAATGCGCGTGTCCTTGCCTACCAGAATGCGGCACTTGCCCTGTTTGCGAAATGCCATACCGGCGGCCCAGCCCAGCTTAAGCATGAAATCTGGCGTAATAGGGCTTTCCCCTACCCGTCCGCGAATACCATCAGTACCAAAATATTTTTTGCTCATCAGTGCTCCCGCCATCCAGCTTGTACTGCCTGAAAGAGTTTTAATGCATCCATGGTTTGCACCACGTCATGCACACGAATAATTTTTGCACCACGCTCCAGCGCCATCACCGCCAGCGCCAGACTGCCATATAGTCGCTCATCAACCGGCTTGTCCAGCACCTGTCCAATCATCGACTTGCGCGAAACACCGACCAGCAATGGCAGTCCCAGCGCATGCAACTCCGGCATGCGCTGGAACAGCTCAAAATTGTGTTTGAGGTTCTTGGCAAAACCAAAACCCGGATCAAGCAAAATCTGCTTCCGGCCGATTCCGGCAGCCACGCAAGCATCAATCCGGTGCTGCAAAAACTGCGCGACCTCGACAGCCACATCCGCATAATGTGGCGCATTCTGCATAGTTTGCGGCTCGCCGCGCATATGCATCAAGCACACTGGCAATCCGGTTTGTGCCGCAGCCTGCAACGCACCTTCTCGCTGCAGGGAGCGCACATCATTCAATAGGCCCGCACCTAACACTGCAGTTTCGGTCATCACTTGCGGCGTAGAAGTGTCTACCGAAACAATGCAGTCAAAACGTGTCACCAGCGCCTCAACCAATGGCGCAACCCGATCCAGCTCCTGCTGCGGAGTCACACTTTGCGCTCCGGGGCGGGTCGATTCACCACCCACATCGAGAATGCTGGCACCAGCCTCAAGCATTGCCTCGGCACGCGACAACGAGGCATCCAGCGTATTGTACTGGCCACCATCAGAAAAAGAGTCAGGAGTTGCATTAAGAATCCCCATCACATGGGGAACACTGAGATCGAGACGGTACTTGCCGCACTGAAGGTATCGGGACATTTTTGCCTGGTTAGAAATTCTATTTGATGCTGTGCGATCTGGCTTGTCCGGTGAGGCGTTACCTCACGGGACAAATCCGTTCGTACAACACATGCTGCTGCAATCCTGTGCGAACCGGCTTGCCCGGTGAGGCGT
>CAZBXG010000027.1:0-7193 GCA_964495925.1 uncultured Thiopseudomonas sp. | reverse complement strand
TCGTACAACACATGCTGCTGCAATCCTGTGCGAACCGGCTTGCCCGGTGAGGCGTTACCTCACGGGACAAATCCGTTCGCACATAAAGGAGCGCATATCCTGTCTGTTAATGTTCTCCAGCAGGGCCGCCGATGGGTGCATCCGGGCGACGCTCTTCAGGCTCACGTGGCTCGCCCGACTGCTCTGCACTCGGCGGAGGCGTGTTGCTGCCACCGGACCAGTCTTTGGGCTCACGCACATCACGACCCGCCATGATGTCATCAATCTGGTCGCTATCGATGGTTTCGTACTTCATCAGCGCATCCGCCATCGCATCCAGCTTGCCGCGGTTTTCTTCCAGAATGCGTTGGGCAGTAGCATAGCAATCATCAATAATCTGGCGCACTTCGGCGTCAATCAGTTTGGCCGTTTCGCCGGACACATTACCGACGTGACCGCCACCCGAACGTCCCAGATAGCTTTCATTTTCATCTTCTGCATACAGCAGCGGACCGAGCTTCTCCGACAAGCCCCACTTGGTCACCATGTTTTTTGCCAGCTGGGTGGCGCGCATGATGTCGTTGGATGCGCCGGTCGTTACACCCTCAAAGCCCAGTGTCATCTCTTCAGCAATCCGGCCACCGTACAGTGAGCAAATCTGGCTGATAATGCCGCGCTTGGACAGGCTGTAGCGGTCTTCTTCAGGCAGGAACATGGTCACACCCAGCGCGCGGCCACGCGGAATGATTGATACCTTGTACACCGGATCATGCTCGGGCACCAAGCGGCCAACAATCGCGTGACCGGCTTCGTGATAAGCAGTATTAAGCTTTTCCTTCTCGGACATCACCATGGATTTGCGCTCGGCACCCATCATGATTTTGTCCTTGGCCAGCTCAAATTCTTTCATGCCAACCACACGGTGATCGGAGCGGGCTGCAAACAGTGCCGCTTCGTTGACCAGGTTGGCCAGATCCGCACCGGAAAACCCGGGGGTACCACGGGCAATCACAGCCGCATCAACATCCTTGCCCACCGGCACCTTACGCATGTGAACCTGCAGAATCTGCTCGCGACCACGAATATCCGGCAGACCGACCACTACTTGACGGTCAAATCGGCCCGGACGCAACAGTGCCGGGTCAAGCACATCCGGACGGTTGGTGGCAGCAATCACAATCACGCCATCATTGTCTTCAAAGCCGTCCATCTCGACCAGCAACTGGTTCAGGGTCTGTTCGCGCTCGTCGTGACCGCCGCCCATGCCGGAACCACGGTGACGTCCGACCGCATCAATTTCATCAATAAAAATAATGCAGGGCGCGTGTTTTTTCGCCTGCTCGAACATGTCACGCACGCGAGAGGCACCCACACCGACAAACATTTCGACAAAGTCGGAACCGGAAATGGTGAAGAACGGCACTTTAGCCTCGCCGGCAATGGCTTTGGCCAGCAAGGTTTTACCCGTACCCGGCTGGCCCACCATCAACACGCCGCGCGGAATTTTTCCGCCCAGGCGCTGGAATCTGCTCGGATCACGCAAAAACTCGACCAGCTCGCCAACCTCTTCTTTGGCTTCATCACAGCCAGCTACATCGGCCAGCGTGGTTTTAATCTGGTCTTCGGCCAGCAGGCGCGCCTTGCTCTTGCCGAAACTCATCGGGTTGCCACGGCCACCTGCACCGCCCTGCATCTGCCGCATAAAAAACATGATCAGCGCAAAGACAATCAGAATCGGAAACGCGGCCACCAGCAGCTGCATCCAGATGCTCTGGCGCTCCGGCTGTTTGCCCACAATGCTGACGTTATTGGCTACCAGATCGCCCATCAGGCCGTTATCCTGAATGGCCGGGCGCACAGTTTCAAAGGTGCTGCCATCGGCACGGCGACCGCTGATGGTGAAGCCGTCCACAGTCACCTGCTGGACACGACCTGAATTGACCTCCTCCAGGAAGGTGCTATAGGTCATTTTGCCAGCTTCGCTGGGCGTGGAGAAGTTATTCATCACTGTCACCAGAACAGCCGCAATAACAAACCACATCAGCAGGTTTTTCGATAAATCATTCACGTTACAATCACCTTCGCTGCTTTTACCGCAACAGATATAAAACTGAAAACCCAATGTACAACAAACAACCCGTTGTTTGCAGGCCAAGTGTAACACCAGAGTAACCCGGTTTACGCTTTGTTAGTCCAAGGGATAGCGTTTCAGGTTCCGCATCAACACACTTGTTTCTTCACGCTAGCCCGGCTCACGAAAGCCACGAGCGAGCAGATACTGCTCACGCGAACGGTCTCGTGATGAGGCCGGTTTACGCATGATGACCTTGTCAAATCGCTCGCGCACCTGTTTCAGGTACTCGTCGAAACCTTCACCCTGAAACACCTTAATCAGGAAGTCACCGCCAGGCTTGAGCACCTGCACCGCCAGATCCAGCGCCAGCTCGCACAAATACATGGAACCTGCCTGATCGGCTGCCCTGACCCCACTGATATTGGGGGCCATATCGGAAATTACAAGATCCACCGGCTGGTTATTCACTGCTGCCATGATCTCGTCGAATACTTCCTGTTCGGTAAAGTCACCCTGAATAAAGGTGACATCGGCCATGCCGTCCATCGGCAAAATATCCGAAGCAATCAGTCGTCCCTTCTCGCCCACAATACGACTGGCCACCTGCGACCAGCCTCCCGGTGCGCTGCCCAGGTCAATCACCGTCATGCCCGGAGCCATGATGCGGTCCTTGTCCTGGATTTCCAGTAGCTTATAACTGGCGCGGGAACGATAGCCGTCTTTCTGCGCCATTTTCACATAAGGGTCAGTTACGTGCTCTTTTAGCCAGCGCGCACTGCTTTTTGATCGTGCCACTCAATACCTCACGGAGATACTTCTGGGGTAGAATGCGTTTTTTATCGCACACAGAGGTTTTCTGTCATGTCGCTCACCCAGGAGCAAAAGAAACAATTCAAAGCAACCGGCCACCACCTCAAGCCGATTGTAACCGTGGCCGAGCAGGGTTTGAGCGAAGGCGTCATGGCCGAGCTGGACCGCGCCCTGAACGATCATGAGCTGATCAAAATCCAGTTGCGCCTGGCCGACCGTGATGACCGGGCAGCCATTCTAACCGAGCTGTGCCAACAAAGCAGTGCTGTTCTGGTACAAACCATTGGCAAAATGGCGCTGATTTATCGCAAAAACCCCAACGCCAACCCAAAACTGTCGAACGTACACCGCTTGTAAAGGAGCCAAAATGACCAGCGACCGCTTTCAAAAAGGTATGGATAAACTCAAAGAATTAACCATTCCCGATGAAAACAGCCCTACCGGCCATATGGAAGTGGGCGAAAGCTTCAAGGACATCGCTCCGGACCTGACCCGCATTGTCGTTGAATTTGCCTTTGGCGATATTTATGCCCGCTCCGGTCTGGATAACAAGCAAAAAGTGTTGACCACCATTTCTGCACTGGTAGCCCAGGGCACACCACAAATCGGCATGCACGTGATTACCGGGCTGAACGTCGGCCTGACTGCAGACGAAATTGCCGGCTGCATCATGCATCTGATTCCCTATGTCGGCTTCCCGCGCGCACTCAATGCGCTGAAAGTGGCACAAGAAGTATTTGCCGAGCAAGGCGTGGCCATCAGCATCAAGCCCGAATAAAAGCTGTCACCTGACGGGTTCAGAGTCCCGCCAAAGTATGGACTCTGAACCGGCTTGAAGCCTCTAGTCCTGCACTCCGCGCAGCACTTCAATCAGTGCATTCAACGCATCGGTCGCAGTGAAAATGCCTAAAAACTCACCATCTTCCCGCACAATCAGGCTGCTGATCTTGTTGGCCGACATCATCAACGCCGCTTCATCCAGCGGGGTTGTCGCTTCAATCGACAGCAGGTCTTCAGTCATGATGTCCGCCGCCGTCAGCTCCTGACGATCAGTCAGCGGCATACCGGCAAACAGACGCACATCACGATCGCTGATAATTCCTGCCAGCTCTCCTTCACGCATCACCGGCAGGTGACGCACGCCATATTCGCTCATTAGTTTGAGCAGTGCTTCAAGCCCGATGCTTTCATCGACACTGACCGGATCATGGGTGGTGAATTCTTCAACCGGAACAATCAACTGCTTCATGCTTAACTCCTTGACCAACATTCCGGCAGACAACACAGCCTGCCACTTTTCTTCTATGCTTGGCAAAGAGTTATACCCCGCTTTATGGCCAAGTGCCTCGACACAAATCAAAAAACATCGGTTAACCGATGTTTTTTGAAACTATATCGCCCACGCCAAGCAAGCTAGCAAGCAACCGTGCATGAAGTTTTTGCACAAAACTCCAAAAACTTCCGCTCATCCAGCGGCTTGCTGAAATAATACCCCTGAATGCAATGCACGCCCCAGCCGGACAGCATTTCCAGCTGCGCCGAGTTTTCAACCCCCTCCGCCACCACACCCAAATTGAGCGTTTTGGCCATATTGACGATGGCACGACACAGCTGGGCATCTTTGGCCTTATCCTCTATGTTTGCAATAAATATTCGATCAAGCTTAATCACGTCAAATGGCAGCTCACACAAATAGCTTAAAGACGAAAACCCGGTGCCAAAATCATCCAGTGCGATTTTTACACCCAGTGCCGTAATCGCATGCAAATCGGCAACTATTTTGTCAAAGTCCTCAAGCATGATGCTTTCAGTCAGTTCAAGAGTTAAACGCTCGGGCGGCAAGTTACTTAACGAAAGCGCCGTTTTCACAACCTCGACAATATCGTCTTGAGTAAACTGCACAGCAGAAACATTGACAGAAATACTGATCAAAACCGGCCATGCCGCCGCCTTCAGGCATGCTTGCACCAAAGTCCAGCGCCCGATTGACACAATTAACCCGGCTCGTTCAGCAAGTGGAATAAATTCGTCAGGAGGAACAAAACCAAGATTTTTATTGGTCCAGCGCAGCAGCGCTTCTGCACCCACAACCTGGCCATCTTCCGTTGACACCTGCGGCTGAAACACCAGGCTAAATTCACTGCGCTCAAGTGCCAGCCTGAGCTCGGTGTCTTTCACATAAAGATCCAGAGCCTTGACGTTCAGCTCCTGATGAAAATAACAGACCTGCCCACGCCCCAGCTGCTTTGCACTATTCAGGGCAGAAGCGGCATTACTGATCAGGTTCATTGCCTGATTCCCGTCAGCAGGATAAACAGACACCCCGACACACATCGAGATATGGTATCCGTTACCACCAAACCCAATCGGCTTACTCAGCATAGTTTTTATTTTCGATACTTCGGCAGAAAGCCTGTCCAGGCCTTTCAGGCCAGACACTATAATCATGAAGTCATCAACGCCCAGTCTGGCGGCCCAGCGGCTTTCTCCCCCCAACTGGCGAACTCTGCCGGCAAACTCAACCAACAGTTTGTTACCGCTATCAAAGCCAAGGCTGTCATTGATTAGCTTGAAGTTATCCAAATCAACATATACCACTGCAACCATACTGCCTTCACTGGCTGCCTGCTGTACAGCCCGATCAAGATATTCCATGGCAAACTGTCGATTCGGCAACTGGGTCAAGGGATCATGATAACGACTATGATTATTTTGCACTTGCAACTCAGACAGCATCCGGTTGATCGACTGAGTAATCTCACCCAACTCGTCATCACTTTCATCATCAATTCGCAAGTCGAAATTTTTTGTCTTTTCTATAAAATCCAGTGTTTCAAGCAAGCGTGTCACTCGTCCATGTACTTGCAAATACAGCAAATATGAAGACACCAAAGTAAATACAAAAACAAGCAATAAAAAGAAAAACGCAACGGCAAGCTCTGCCTGCACTCCTTTGGCCATTTTTGATGAAGCTGTATCAATTTGCTTGAGTACACCTGCGGCTACAGAGTTAAGCGCTTGTATTCGCTGTGAAGCAACCTTGAACCATTCAGCCGGGTCCAGATTCAGCGCTGCCGGGTCATCAGACGTAACTATTTGCAGGTAAATCTTGTCAGGGTCCAGCCGAATCAGCTCCGCCTGCAACTCGACCAGCCTGGCTTTATAGTCCTTTGGTGCGAAATTTTCTGCCGTGCCGATCAGCGAAGCCTGTTTTGCCCTATTTTCTACCAGCCCGGGCACAAAGCCTCTGGATAAAACCCCTTTCGACAGTATGGAAGTCAGGTTCATTCTTTCTATGCCTGCATATTCGCTGGCATAAAGTAAATTAATGTAGATGCGGCCCAGCGCAGAAATATCACTGCCTGGCGAGGAAATACGGTCCACGCGCAGAACAATCTCTTCCAGGCTCTTGATCACATGACTATTAACTTCATTATAAAAAGTCACGAGCACAGCCGAGTCAATGTTTCTCGACACGGTTCTGGCACGCAATTCTGGGAGCTTACGCAAGCTCTCTACTATATTGATATATTCCAGCCAAAAACTTTCAGGCAACAAGTCTTTTCTTACAGAGTCTACAAGCACCTGCATACTGCCCAGTCCGGCATCATTAATAATATATTGCTGCTCAAGCACACTCGATGACTGCTGTTTTTTATGGTCCAGATACGCAACTGCCAGCCCCCTTTCCCGCTGTAGCTCATGCAGTACGCCATTGGCTGTTTCGGCAATTCTTATATATGCTTGCAATCCCTCAATATCAATTTTTTGAGTATACTGCCTTCCTGCATATATAATGCCAAGCGCAATAATTCCAAACACGGGCACAAACAAAAGAAACACAAAGCGGTTACCGATTTTTGATTTAATCGTCCCCATATTTGAACCCACAATAGCCACCCGCCACCCAAGCGCCAAAACTGATCAAACCGCCACAACCAGAAACACTTCTATGCTGTGGCTGCAGCGGTTTTGTCAACGGCACAATTAAACCTTAAACCGGCCAACCAGCCCATGCAGATGCTGACTCAACTCAGCAAGCTCAACAGCTGCAGCAGCCGTCTGATTCATGGCAGAGGCAGACTGTTCGGCCACCCCATTAACATTGACTATGCTTCTGTTAATTTCTTCAGCCACCGAGCTTTGTTCTTCTGCTGCTGTTGCAATTTGTTGGCCCATCGCCTGAATTGAGGAAATCCCATTGCCTATGGCATCAATTTCTCCGCCAGCCTTGCGAGCCAGTTCCAGCGTATCAGAGGCAAGCTTCTTGCTCACTTCCATCAGACTCATGGCCGAAGCCGAGCCGGCTTGCAGATTATTGATCAGCTCA
>CAZBXG010000026.1:0-22053 GCA_964495925.1 uncultured Thiopseudomonas sp. | reverse complement strand
GTCACTCCCTCTCCGGACAGTGCCAGCCCTGACCGCTGGCACTGGCTCCATTCAAGTTTATCCGCTCGTGCCCGATACTGTCAGGGAAGCCCCTTATCGGAGCATATGCCCCATGCAAATCCAGTTCCGTCTGCCTCCCGCGCCCTCCAGCCCTTTTGCCGGCAAACAGCAGGGCGCCAGTGCTGTCGGTCAGACGGAACAGCAACCGGCCAACCCGCTGCTTGAAATGCGTCAGCAACATCTGGAGAACATGCGTAAAACGGCAGCGCAGGTACAACAGCTGAAAAAGAGCTCGCCTTCTTCCTCGAAAAAGAATGCCGCGCAACGTGCCGGACAGCTAAAACAACGTCTGGACACCTTAAAAGCCGTCATGTCCAAGCTGCCACCCGGCGATCATAAAATGCTGATCCGGGAAATGAAGCAAATCGCCAAGGAGTTGTCTGCACTGAGCAAACAGCTGGGCAGCTCCGGCGGTGGCGGCTCTGTAGCCAACTTGCCTGCCGCAATGGCCGCCAGTTTCGGCAATGGGAACACAGCTACGGCTGAGGTTCCCATGGTCAATATGGATGCTGATATTCCAGCAGCAGCCACCGAACAGGCCGCAGCTGCCGTAGTGGTGGCTGAATCTGTACCGGATGTCGACATAGCAGGCGCAGAAGCAGAAGCACAAGCCAAGCAGGCGGCCAGCCAAGCTGAAGGTGCCGCTCACGAAGCTGCGGCAGCTGCCGCCAACGAAACAAGTCAAGAAAAAGCCCGACTCAATCCTCTATCCGGCAAGCAGGACAATGAAGACGAAGCCGACGACAAGGCTCTACGCTCCGTTCTTGCCGAGGCTCGTAAAGTCCTCAAGGAAGTGCTCGCCCTGCTGAAAGCCAAACACCAGCCCGATGACAAGGAAACTCGCAAACTGTTTAACGACATCGAGCGGGAAATCAAAGAGCTGGATGACAATCTTGCCGACTTGCCTGCTGGTCTGGACGCGCTCGCCTCTGCCGCCGACAGCATCCCCATGGAAGCCGGCATCGGCAGCCTTATCAACACCAGCGTCTAAAAACCGGCTCACTCAACGAAAACTGTAGAAAACCGGCACCAATGTCGTATGTAACTGCTGCGTCTTTTCATCAACACTGGTCTGGCAAGTGTCCTTCCTGTGGCTACTCCCTGTTTACGTCAGGTCTGCCGAGGCGGACCGCTCTCTGTGTCAAGCCGCAAAGGAAATAATCATGAAAAAGTTTCTACTGATTCCCGCCATGTTCAGCCTGATGATTGGTTTTGCCCAAGCCGACGACAGCTGGCTCCCCACCCTAAAGACAGAAACTCCTGAACAAGGTTTTCAGCTGGCCATCAAAATGTCACGCATGGGTGTCAAAACCGCCCAGCCCAATATGGATGTCCTCAAGCAAGGTCGTGCCGAATATTCCACTGACGCCGAAGACCTGATTCAGGTTTCTCATGTTGTAGCAACCAACTTTGCCACCGTCGCGGCAGCCAACAACTACTGGAAATAGCATTTGACCAGTTCTTCCAAGAACGGTATGTAGCCAGACAGCTAACCCCAGCTTGCCAGCACTGCATGCCGCTCTTGCACCACCTGCACCACCAAAACTGCACATCCTTTTTTCCTCTGCACTTCCTGCTATGATTTGCCACAATTTGTCTTGGCAACTTGTGAGCATTTCCATGTATATCTTGCAAATCGACTTCCCTTTTGACGGCCCCTTTGGCGAAGCCATGAGCGAAGCTATGCGCCCGCTGGCTACAGACATTGCCCGGGAAGATGGCCTACTCTGGAAAATCTGGACCGAGGATGCGGATACCCGTCAAGCGGGTGGTGTGTATCTGTTTGGCAATCACGCTGCCGCTCAGGCTTATCTCGACAAACATGAACAACGCTTGCATGCTGCCGGCGTACAAAATATCCGCAGCCGGATTTTTACCGTCAATCAACCATTAAGCCAGATCAACAAGGCACCACTATGAGCAAACTTGACGAAATCATCGCCCAGAACAAACGCGACAGCGAGCGCGGCTATCGTGCCAAAGCACTACGCATGTATCCTCACCATTGTGGCCGCTGTGCACGCGAATTCAGCGGTAAACGCCTGAGCGAGCTGACAGTGCATCACCGCGACCACAACCACGACAACAATCCGCCCGACGGTTCCAACTGGGAATTGCTATGTCTGTACTGTCACGACAACGAGCACCAGCGTCAGGTTGATCTGCACTATCAAAAGGAAGTGGCCGCTGGTGAGAAAGGACCGCAGCAAACTTACAAGGGACTGGCCGGACTGGCCGACTTGCTCAAAAAAGATTAGGCAAGCTGCTTTGATTGATCCGGTGCCATAAAACACCGGGTTATCGCCTCAAAAACCGCAACCAGGTCGGATTTATAAAAAACGCCCTTTGCGGTTTTCAATACGAAACTCCAGCGTGCTTGCACGGTAACCGCTGCGCAGTTCAGGCATCGGCAAGCAATGCTCCCAATGCTGCCCGGGAGCCAACGGACTGTCGCCGCTATAAGCCGGACTGTTGTAACGCTGGTTGACCAGATTGATCCGCTCACCGGGACGATAAGCGGCGATGCGCCAGCTCAGGCTGTCCAGCGCCCGCCCGCTGGTATTGTTGACTTGCACCAACAACGGCACATCCGCTTCACAACGCTCCGGCGCATAGTCAATGCTGATCTCCAGCCGGGCCAATAATTGCTCGGTGGTTTTCTCCTGCCATTGCACCCAAATGGCCAAAGTCAGTAAAACGAGCAACAGCGGCACAACCACGGCCAATGTGCGTCGCGGATAACGCAGCAACAGGGCCAGCCAGGTCAGTGCGGGAATTAGCGGCAGCATGATCAGCTTTCCGCATGGTCGCGTAGAAAAACCAGATGGTTCGGGCTGGACTGCTCCTCGCTATACCGATAGCCATCTACATCAAAATCACGCAACTGTGCCACCGACTCGATCCTGTTCTGAATCACATAGCGAGCCATCAGGCCACGGGCTTTTTTGGCATAGAAGCTGATGATTTTGTATTCACCATTTTTCTGGTCCTTGAAATCGACACTCACCAGATTGGCCTGCAATTTGGCCGGCTTGACCGATTTGAAATATTCGTTGGACGCCAGATTGAGCAAAGTACCCATGCCCTGCTCTGCCATGTAGGCATTTAATGTCTCGGTCAGCACATCGCCCCAAAAAGCATATAAATCCTTGCCACGCGGATTGGCAACTTTGGTGCCCATTTCCAGCCGGTACGGCTGCATCAGGTCCAGCGGACGCAGCAGCCCATACAGACCGGACAACATGCGCAGATGCTGTTGTGCGTAGTCCAGGTCATCTGCACTCAGGCTGTCGGCATCCAGGCCTGTGTAGACATCGCCCTTGAACGCCAGTAACGCCTGCTTGGAATTGTCCACGGTGAATTCAGGCACCCATTCGACAAACCGTGCCACATTCAGCCCGGCCAGTTTGTCGGAAATTTTCATCAACCGGCCCAGCTCCAGCGGACCAAACTCGCGCATCACGTCAACCAGCTGCGCCGCTTCCGCGACAAACTGTGGTCGGGTGCTTTTTTCCGTTACAGGCGGAGTCTCATAGTCCAGCGTTTTCGCCGGAGAAATTACCATCAACATAGGCTGTCCTTTCTAATTTGCATGGGCCTGAATACATGAGCAATGGCCCTAGTCTGTGCTCAAGTATACTCAGGCCGACAGCTTTTTGCAGAAGCCAGATCAGCCACCCGCTCCAGCATCAGCACAATCCAGCCACACCCTTAACTGATTGCGCCAACAGCTCACCCTATAGCCTAAAGAAGCAGGCCGCCAACTGGCCGCACGGCAAGACAACAGGTTACTATCGGTAACATTTAGCTTTATTTACTCCCATTCTCATGCATATTTACCGTCTTATTCTGTTGCTGGTGATTGGTATTTATTTGTTTTCTCCGGCCATCATGGAGTGGTGGACCGCCAGTACTGATCCCTGGTATCGCCCCTATGTTCTGTGGCTAACGCTAATCGGGTTGACACTTTTGCTACAAGGTCGACGCGATGCCGATTCTTACTAGCATGAAAGTAAACAATCATTTCAGTCTTGTCCTGACACGTAACAAAATGAAGCACACAACTCCAGCCAGTGCAGCAAGCAGCCGACTGCTGGCTGACTACATTCTTATTACCCGGAAAAACTGACCCGCATGTCCATCAGCGTCCTCCACCTGTCCGGCCTGGGTATCGGCTATCTGTTAACCCTGTTTCTGGCTGCCTGGCTGGCAGAAAAAAATCTGCTGCCACGCAAGCTGGTACGTCATCCTGCCGTGTATATTTTATCGCTGGGCGTATATGCGAGTGCCTGGGCGTTTTATGGCTCGGTCGGGCTGGCCTATCAGTATGGCTACGGTTTTCTGGCTATTTATCTGGGCATCTCCGGTGCATTTTTGCTGGCTCCGGTCTTGCTGTATCCATTACTGCAGCTGGCCCGCACTCACCAGCTGTCTTCGCTGGCCGACCTGTTTGCTTTCCGTTTTCGCAGCAACGCCGCCGGCACGCTCACCACCCTGGGACTACTGCTCTGCACTTTGCCGCTACTGGCGTTACAAATTCAGGCTGTTGCCGACACAGCTCAACTGCTCACTGGCGAACCCGTACAAGAACGGATCGCGCTGGTGTTTTGTGTAGTGATGACATTGTTCTCGATTTTGTTTGGCGCACGTCACATTGCCACCCGGGAAAAACATCAGGGCGTGGTGTTTGCCATGGCCTTTGAATCGCTGCTTAAATTACTCGCCCTGTTAGCGGTTGGCGGCTGGCTGCTCTATGGCCTGTTTGACGGCCCGGCCGGCCTACAAAACTGGCTGGATACCAATCGCAGCATGCTGGCCGAACTGCAACAGCCGATGCAGGATGGCCAATGGCGCATGCTGTTGCTACTGTTTTTTGCTGCGGTGATTGTCATGCCGCACATGTACCACATGGTGTTCACCGAAAACCTCAGCCCGCGTGGGCTGGTCAGCGCCAGCTGGGGCTTGCCGCTGTTTTTGGTGCTGATGAGCCTGCCTATTCCGCTGATTCTCTGGTCTGGCCTGAAAATGGGCATCACCACCGAGCCACAGTATTTTTCCATTGGGCTGGGACTGGCACTCAACAGCGAAAAACTGGCATTACTGTCCTTCATGGGCGGCATGTCAGCCGCCAGCGGGGTCATTATTGTCTGCACGATTGCCCTGTCCGGCATGGTGCTCAATCACCTTGTGCTGCCCATTTACCAGCCCCGTGCCGAAGGCAACATCTATCGCTGGATCAGCTGGACCCGCCGGCTGCTGATTGCTGCCATCATTCTGGCCAGCTTTGTGTTTTATCGCCTGCTTGGCTCAACCCACCAGCTGTCCAGTCTGGGCGTGGTCTCCTTTGCCGGAGCCCTGCAATTTTTACCGGGCGTGCTGGCCTTGCTGTACTGGCCCAAAGCCAACCGCAACGGCTTTATCAGCGGTGTCATGGCCGGCCTCCTGGTCTGGGCATACACCACCCTGCTGCCTACATTGGGAATTCCTACCAGCATCAACCTGCCCTTGCTCGAACATGAATACCTGTTTGAGGGGGCATCCTGGCAAAACTCCACCACCGTTGCAATTGTTGCCAACAGCCTAGTGTTTGTACTGGTCTCCCTGCTTAGCAGCACCCGCCAGGAAGAACAGCGTAGCCGTCAGGCCTGTCTGGTCAACCGTCCACGTCTGCCGGAAAGCCGCAAGCTGCAAGCCAGCTCACCCCACGACTTTGCTTTTGCCCTGTCCAAGCCACTGGGCAGCATCACCGCCCAGCGTGAAGTGCAACGCGCACTGGACGACTTACAACTGCCGATAGACGAAACCCGCCCATTCGCCTTGCGTCGTTTGCGCGACCACATTGAGGCCAACCTGTCCGGCTTGCTGGGTCCGGGCGTGGCACGCGATCTGGTCACCAGTTTTTTGCCCTATCAAAATGCTGCTTCCGGCTATGTCACCGAGGACATCCACTTTATTGAAAACCGGCTGGAGGACTATCGCTCACGTCTGACCGGTCTGGCTGCCGAGCTGGACGCTGTACGTCGCCATCACCGGCAAACCCTGCACAACCTGCCTCTGGGCGTCTGCGCCCTGTCACGCACTGCAGAAATTACCCTGTGGAATCTGGCCATGGAAAACCTGACCGGCATCGCCGCTTCCCGCGTGCTCGGCTCACCACTGGCCAATATCGACCCGCCCTGGCAAGCACTGTTGCTGGATTTTAGTCTTGGCCAAAGCAATCACCTGCATAAAAAACATCTGCACAGCAGCTACCAGTCACGCTGGCTGAACCTGCACAAGGCAGCGATTGCCGAAGCAGGTGCGCCCGGTGACAACGGCATGGTGCTGCTGGTGGAAGACATTACCGAAACACGCCAACTGGAAGACCAGCTGATCCAT
The DNA here is from genome assembly GCA_964495925.1 of uncultured Thiopseudomonas sp. GTDB lineage: Bacteria > Pseudomonadota > Gammaproteobacteria > Pseudomonadales > Pseudomonadaceae > Thiopseudomonas. Next base: position 15,615 of record CAZBXG010000026.1, on the reverse strand, counting down.
ACCCAGCGACTGGCCTCGCTGGGACGGCTTGCTGCCGGTGTCGCCCATGAAATCGGCAACCCGGTCACCGGCATTGCCTGTCTGGCACAAATTATTGAGGAAGAGCGCGACGAGGATGCCGAACTACAGGAAATCAGCGGCCAGATCATCGAGCAAACCCGGCGCATCACCCGCATCGTGCAATCCATGATGGGGTTTTCCCGCAACGACCAGTCCGCCGGCCAGCACCATGAAGTGCTTTGCTGGCAAGCCGTTTGCAAAGATGCAGTGAACCTCTTATCGTTGAACACAGAAGCACGACAAGTCGAGTTTCGTAACCTGTGCGATCCTGAGCACCATGTCAGTGGCGATCCGCAGCGTCTGAGCCAGGTTGTCGTCAACTTGCTGGGCAATGCGCGGGACGCCAGCTCAACAGGCGGGCTGATCCTGATCGAAAGCTTTATAAGGGATAACCGGATTGAACTCTGTGTGACCGATCAGGGCAGCGGTATTGCAGCCGAACATCAGGCCCAGCTGTTCGAGCCGTTTTTTACCACCAAGGACCCTGGCGAAGGTACGGGACTTGGCCTGGCGATGGCTTATTCCATCATCAGGGAGCATCAGGGAGAAATTCGTGTTACCAGTCCGCTGCCAAATCAGGCCAGCGGCACCCGCTTTTGCATCAGCCTGCCGCGACACCCGTCCATCAACGGCGCGTATGACACCATTGAAAACCAGAGAGAGTATTGATGTCCCATATCCTGATTATTGAAGACGAACCCATCATCCGCTCGGCTCTCAAGCGTTTGCTGGAACGCAATGCTTACCGGGTCAGTGAAGCCGGTTCGGTACAGGATGCACTGGACAACTTTACCCTGAGTGACATCGACCTGATTGTCAGCGACCTGCGCCTGCCTGGCGCACCCGGCACTGAAATCATCCAGCATGCCGCCGGCACACCCGTATTGATCATGACCAGCTATGCCAGCCTGCGTTCGGCGGTCGACAGCATGAAACTGGGTGCGATGGACTACATTGCCAAACCCTTTGATCATCAGGACATGCTGGCCACCATTGCCCGTATTCTGGCCGACCATGCAAACGCCGCAGTCACTGATGCTTCAAGCGATACGGCCAACAGCACAGCCGCAGTCGAAACGGGTCCTGACAATACGGACATTGGCATCATCGGCAACAGTCCGGGCATGCAGGCCCTGTTCGCCAAAATCCGTAAAGTGGCCCCCGCCGACGCCAACGTGCTGATTCATGGTGAATCCGGCACCGGCAAAGAACTGGTGGCCCGCGCCCTGCACAACCTGTCGCACCGCGCCGCCGCTCCGATGATTAGCGTCAACTGCGCGGCAATTCCGGAAACCCTGATCGAGTCGGAACTGTTCGGCCACGAAAAAGGCGCATTTACCGGTGCCGACAAGGCCCGTGCCGGACTGGTCGAAGCCGCCCATGGCGGTACCCTGTTTCTGGACGAAATTGGCGAGCTGCCACTGGAAGCCCAGGCCCGCTTGCTGCGTGTGCTGCAAGAAAGTGAAATCCGCCGGGTCGGTTCTACCCAGTCTCAAAAAGTCGATATCCGCCTGATTGCCGCGACTCACCGCGACCTGAAAGCATTATCTGCCGAAGGCAAATTTCGCGAAGACCTGTATTACCGCCTACACGTAATTGCCTTGAATTTGCCGGCTTTGCGCGAGCGCGGAGACGACATCAGCAAAATCGCCACAGCCTTGCTGGAGCGCCAGCGTCTCAAGGCCAAGCGTGAACCAATGCACTTTACCGAAGACTGTCTGGATGCCATGTACCGCTACCACTGGCCAGGCAATGTGCGCGAACTGGAAAATGCAATTGAGCGGGCAGTGATCCTCTGTGAAGGCAATACGATTACCCTCGACCTGCTGGGTATTGATGTTGACCTGAGCCACCCGGCCAGCGAAAAGAAAACGGCAGAACAAGCGGGCATGTCGCTGGAAGACTACTTTCAGAATTTTGTGCTGGAGCACGAAGACAGCATGACCGAAACCGAGCTGGCCAGCCGCTTGGGCATCAGCCGTAAATCTCTGTGGGAGCGGCGTCAACGCATGGGTATTCCACGACGCCGTACCGGCACCGAAACCACCGATAATCACTAAGTTCGCATCTGTAGCCTGTTTACCGCAACAGGCTGCCCTCTCTCTGCCAACCAGACACAGAGCTGTTTTGTCTGCGTATAATGGCCGACTGTTTTATAAATTCTTGCAAATGGATCGCCCATGAGTCGTTTTTTTCAGGATCTGTCCATCATGATCCGCGCCAACCTGTGGCTGGTGCCGGTACTGGGAGCGCTGGTTGCCGCCCTGTTCTATTTTGTTGCGCCACCGCCACCCATGTCTGCCATCATGAGCACCGGCAACATCAATGGCGGTTACCATGCCTTTGCCTTGCGCCTGCAGGAAGAGCTGGCACGTGAGCACTTTGACCTCAAGCTGGTGGAAAGCAGCGGCTCGCGGCAAAACACCGAACGGCTGCTGGACAAGAATTCCGGAGTCAACCTTGCCCTGCTGCAAAGTGGCCAGGAGCAAGCGCTGGACGAAGAACAGCGCCAGCAACTGGCCAGTCTTGGCTCGGCATATCAGGAACCCGTCTGGCTGTTTCTGCGTCAGGATAGCAAAGCGGACACCCTGCTTGACCTGGTGAATTTACAGATAGCCGTCGGCAGCAGTAGCGGCGGGTTGCGGATGCTGGTGGAGCCCCTGTTGCGAGTCAGTGGCATTGATATCGAGCAAACAGGCGACAACTGGCACCCATACAGTGGCCGTCAAGCCATGGACAACTTGCTGTCCGGTCAACTGGATGGTGCTTTTTTCATGGGCGCGGCAGAAAGCGAGCTGATTCAGCAACTGGCCGCCAGTGATCAGCTCAAGCTGTTCAACTTTTCCCGGGTTCGCGCCTATGAAAGTCGCCTGCCATTTGTCCATGGCGTCGCAGTCAGCCATGGCTTGCTCAATCTGGCCAATGACCAGCCAAACCGTGACCTGAACACCCTCAGCGCCCAGGCACTGCTGGTGGTTAACGATAACTTTCATCCGGCGATTGCTCCGCTAATTTTGGCCACTGCACAAAAAGTAATGGCTGACGGCAGCCTGCTGGATGAAGCCGGTAGCTGGCCACAGGCCGATCCGCAAGCGTTCGAGATGCTGCCCGAAGCAGAATACTTTCACCGCAAAGGGCCGCCCCTGCTACAGCGTTATCTGCCCTTTCGCATTGCCTCACTGGCAGACCGTTACATCATTCTGGTGATTCCGCTGTTGGTGGTGCTGTTCCCGCTGTTCAAGATTGCTGGCCCGGTGTACCGCTGGCGTATCCGCGCCCGTATTTACCGCTGGTACAAATACCTGCGCGACATCGACAAAAAATTCAATCGCAACACCCTGCCCGACCAGCTGGACGACGAAATCCTGCGCTTGCAAGAGCTGCAAAACGAGCTGGCCAAGGTTGAGGTGCCACTGTCTTATACTCACGAGCTGTACGAACTGCACCTGCATGTACGCTTTGTCATTCGCCGTCTGCAAGAGCTGAAAGAAGGCCGTAGCGACACACCGGAAATTACAGGTTAAAGCATGCCCATCCAACATTGCGTCATTCATTATCTGGACAAAAAGCCCGACGACAGCCCGGCCATCCTGAACGCTGCCACGGAACCGCTGGACATCACCGATAACCTGGAAGACTTGCTGGTCGATTTTAACGACAGCTACAACAGCAAACAGGGCAAAAGCTGGGCCTGCTTTCTTGATGACCAGGAAGCCCTGCCTGCCGGTCTGCAAGCGCTGCATGCTGGCGAACTGGATTTTCAAACACTCGGCCTGCAACTGGCGCAACACTGGCAACGCTTGCTGGATGAGCAGCAGCTGTATATGAACAGCCATCTATGCCTGATGCTGTACCAGTTCAACATGGCCGATTACTGCCTGGTCGCCCTGCTGCCGCAACGCCGTGGCCTGCACATCAACCCGCAGCTGCAACCGCAAGAAATTCAGCATTTAGACCTGAGCCAACTCCAGCTGGCTTGCCGTATCAACCTGAGTGAATGGCGCAACAACGCCACCTCCAGGCACTATATTTCTTTGCTGAAAGGCAAAGGCGGCAAAAAGCTGGCCGATGCTTTTCTGACCCTGCTGCATGCCGATGAACACGGTGATGCACCCGCCGACACCCGCACCCTATTGCGTGCATTCAGTGACTACATCGATACCACCGGCCTGGAAGAAGAACCGGTACAGGAAAAAACCAAAGCACTGGTGCAATACACCAAGGAACAACAGCGCAAGGGCGAACCTGTCGCGCTGGAAGGCTTGTCGGAAGCACTCGACGAAGACAACCCACGTGCTTTTTACGAGCACATCCGCAATCTGGATTATGGCCTGAGCGATTATGTGCCAACCGACCGCAAGGTCATCAACCAGTTTCAGCGTTTTACCGGTCGTGCCGAGGGGCTGTCGATCAGCTTCGAGGCGCACCTGCTCGGCTCTCGGGTAGAGTACGACGAGCAGCGTGACATGCTGATCATCCGCCAGCTGCCAACCCAGCTAAAAGATCAGCTCAAACGCGGTAACTAAGGCCAGTCATGCCCAAATCCCTGCTGCTGGCAGTACGCGACACCGGTATGGTCTGGCTGAGCATGTTTGTGCTCGGCATCGGCCTGGGCGTGATGGTCACCAGCGGCGGTCTGCCCTGGTGGGTCGCACCGCTGTTGTCCGGTACCGTATACGCGGGTTCAGTCGAGTTTTTGCTGGTTGGCCTGCTGCTGGCCACTGCACCACTGTCCGCAATCGCCATGACCACTTTACTGGTCAATTCACGTCACCTGTTTTACGGTCTGGCTTTTCCGCTACAGCAGGTACGCGGGCTGGCCAAGCTGTACAGCATTTTTGCCCTGACCGATGAAGCCTTTGCACTGGCCGCACCGCGCGACCCACGCACCCTCAGTCACGGCTGGATCCTGTGGACACAACTGGGCCTGCAACTGTCCTGGATGTCCGGCTCGGTTACAGGTGCCATTGTCGGCGCAACCCTGTTGCAGGATGTACAGGGACTGGACTTTATCCTGACCGCGCTGTTTATCGCACTGGCCATGGATGCCTACCGTCATCGCCCCGACCGCACCACCTTGCTGGCAGCGACAGTGCTGGCGGTCACTGCTGCCGCTCTGGCCGGCAACAGTATGCTGGTGGTAGCGATGACTGCTTTTACGCTGGTCATGCTGTTGCGTTATCAACTGAGCCAGCGCACCAGCCCGGCCAAGACAGGCGAATCTGATGCCTAGTACCAACTATATTTTTCTCGCAGTCGGCACTGCGGTAGTGGTGACCTTTCTGCTGCGGGCGCTACCCTTTGTACTGAAGAACGCAATCAAGGATTCCCCCCTGCTGCACGCCTTAAATGGCTGGATGCCGCTCGGCATCATGGTGATTCTGGTGGTGTATTGTCTGGCCAATATTGACCTTGGCAACACTCAGCTGGCCATTGCCCAGCTGATTGCCACCGCAGTGACCTTTGCCATCCACCTGTGGCGGCACAACCTGTTCCTGAGCGTGCTGGTTGGTACCGGCACCTGCGTGCTGCTGGCCAACTGGGTGTTGCCCGCACTATTGCTGTAAGAATGTGTTCAGCCGCAATCCATGAGCGGGAAAATGACAGCTGGAGACGGGCTGGATACCGAGCGTGGCCAGGGTTGCTTCTATGCGACCGCGTCTTAACAGCGAAAAATCAGATGATTTTCCCACTCATGCTCAGGTACTTCCTCTTCGCTGAACATGCGGCCCAGCTGTGATATTCCGGCGGCATGCACGGCATTCACGTCGCCACAAATCAAGTGGTGCCACGGCGGCAGCGGCTTGCCTTCGGACAGCAAGCGGTAAGCGCAGGTATGTGGCAGCCAGTCGTAGGAACCGACATCACCGGGCTTGAGCTGAATGCAGTCTGGTACAAACTTTTGTCGTTCAGGGTAGTTACTGCAACGCGCCGAGCCCAGGTCAAGCATCTTGCAGGCAATGCGGGTGTAATAAATGCTATCAGGGTCTTCGGCATCTTCCAGCTTTTGCAGGCAACACAGGCCGCAGCTGTCGCACAGAGACTCCCATTCTTCCTGGCTCATCTGCTCCAGCGTTTTGCTGACCCAAAAAGGTTTGACGATGGCAGCCATGGTTATTTCTTGCCCCTGGCTGGCTGACAGCGCACATCAACCCGCATGCGGATCACCTGCTGGTTAAAGCCGGCAGTCACATTGGCTGTCTGTCCCGGCTCAATGCGTGCCTTACGGTTGACCGGAACCCCGGGACCGCCACGAAAACGCACGCTGCACTGGGCAGCAGTTTCACCATAGTTTTCCAAAGTGACTGCGCCCATGTTGTCGCCCAGATCCATGGTGGAGACGGCGACGGCAACGCCCTTCATGCTTTCTTCCACCTCAAACGGAAAGCCCCAAGCCTGACCGGCCAACAACAGCCCTGTCAAAACAGCACACTTTTTCAACATACAACACCCGCACTTGCTTCATGAGTAAGAATGGAGGGCATTCTAACGCATCAGGCAGAAAATACCGGAGATTTGCTCTGCGCTGGCCTGTCCGGTGGCATCACGAGCCGGTTTATGCTGCTTTACCAGCCAGATAACTATCAGCGGTAGCCTAAATTACAAATCCAGTCGCTCCGTTTTCTGCTCCTCAGTTAGCTCATAACGCTCGTCCACACGCTCCAGCTGGATGGTGACACGCCGGTTGGCGGCTCGGTTTGCATCGTTGTTATTGGGTTTGGCCGGGTAGCGCTCACCATGAAAACGCACAACAATTGCATCTTCATCAAAACCATGGGCGACCAGATAATTCTTTACCACCAACGCACGACGGCGCGACACGTCACGATTCATCAGGCGGTCACCACGGCTGTCCGAGTAACCGTCCAGACGAATCCGGTTAACGCTTTTGTCCTCGCTCATGTAATCGAGCAAAATATCGATGTGAGCCATGGCCCGCTCATTCAGCTCGTAACCGGTATCAAAGTGCACCTGAGTGAACTTGGCCTGATCAAAATTGACCGGTAACAGTTTAGCCGTGCAGTCCAGATACTGCTGGTAAGCCTCTTTCACATTGACCGGCTGTAAACGAACCTCAAGGCGCTCGCCCTGCACGGTCTTGTGCCGTACTACAGGTGCACGCCCTTCCAGCACACCGGTCAACAAACGCCCGCCCTGATCCACGTTTGACTGGGCCGTTCGTTCATTGTTGGTAACAGGCATACGCCCAAGCAGCAAATCACTTTCCTTGTTGCCCCGCCAATCGGCCGCCGCCGCATACAGCAAGGCGTCACCGCGCGCCAGCCAGGCTTCGCGCGTAACAATACGGAACACCGGCTTTTCACCCGCACGACGCACAAACTCGCCATAACCAAAACGGGATACCGGTTGCATCAACCGGCACTCAAAACGGTCGCCCTCAACCGACCACTTGGCATCCTCGATACGCTCCTGAAAGGTCAGGCCATGTGCCAAAACAGGAAAAACCATGGCTCCCAACAGCAATAACCGGCGCATGTACACACCCCAACAAATATTGATACCTGAGTATCGGCTTCCCGCCGACAAACTTGAAGGCAGGATGATAAATCCGGCATTTTACGGTAGGATTCCGTGCTTACTCCAACAGACACGCTACGGGAAGCCCCACGATGACCGATCGCCTGACCATTTTACGCCCTGACGACTGGCATATTCACCTGCGTGACGGCGCAGTGCTGCAACACACTGTCGCCGATGCGGCACGCATGTTTTCCCGAGCAATCATCATGCCCAACCTGGTGCCACCGGCACGCAATGTAGCCGAAGCGGGCGAGTATCGTCAGCGCATCCTTGCTGCAGTACCGACCAGCCGCCAGTTCGAGCCGTTGATGACCCTGTACTTGACCGACCAGACCCGTGCCGCAGATGTACAAGCAGCCAAGGCCAGCGGCTTTGTCCATGCGGCCAAGCTGTATCCTGCCGGAGCCACGACCAACTCCGACTCGGGCGTAACCGCACTTGAGCGCATCTACCCTGCTCTTGAAGCCATGGCGGAAGTGGGTATGCCGCTGCTGGTACATGGTGAAGTCACAGGTCACGAAGTGGATATTTTCGACCGCGAAAAGCGTTTTATTGATGAACAGCTGGTTGATCTGGTCGCCCGTTTTCCGTCACTGAAAGTCGTCATGGAGCACATCACCACCGCCGATGCGGTGCAGTTTGTCGAGTCGGCCCGGGCCAATGTTGGCGCAACCATCACCCCGCAACACTTGTTGTTCAACCGCAACCACATGCTGGTTGGTGGTATCAAACCGCATTTTTACTGCCTGCCCATCCTCAAGCGCAGTAGCCATCAGGAAGCCCTACTTAAAGCTGCCACCAGTGGCAACTCCAGGTTCTTCCTTGGTACCGACTCTGCGCCCCACGCCCAGCACACCAAGGAGGCCGCTTGTGGTTGCGCTGGCTGCTACAGCGCTTTTGCCGCCATTGAGCTGTACGCCACAGCCTTCGAGCAGGAAAATGCGCTGGACAAACTGGAAGCCTTTGCCAGCCACTTCGGTGCTGATTTTTACGGCCTGCCACGCAATACCGATACCATCACCCTGGTACGCGAATCCTGGCAGGTACCGGCCCAGTTGCCGTTTGGCGAACAACAGGTGGTCCCCCTGTGTGCCGGTGACACGCTGAACTGGCGCTTGCTGGAGAATCCGGCATGAGTCAGGAGTTCCACGATTACGACGACTACGAAACCCCGGATGCGCCCCAGAGCAAAAGCAAGCCCAAATCTCCGCTGGCACAGCGCTTTCGCGGTTACCTGCCAGTGGTGGTGGATGTTGAAACCGGTGGTTTCAACAGCGCCACTGATGCCCTGCTGGAAATTGCTGCGGTCATTCCCGGCATGGACGAGCAAGGTTTGCTCTATGCCGAGCACACACTGTTTTTCCGTGTCGAGCCGTTCGAGGGTGCCAATATCGAGCCTGCCGCACTGGAGTTCACCGGCATCAAGCTGGACCATCCGCTACGCATGGCGGTCAGTGAAGAGCATGCCTTAGCCGAAATTTTCAAAAGCATTCGCAAGTCGATGAAAAGTGCTGGCTGCAAACGCGCCATTCTGGTCGGCCATAACAGCCACTTTGATCTGGGCTTTGTTCAGGCTGCTGCTGAGCGCTGCAACATCAAGCGCAATCCGTTTCATCCGTTTTCCAGCTTTGATACAGCCACACTGGCCGGGCTGGCCTACGGCCAAACGGTATTGGCCAAAGCCTGTGAAGCTGCAAATATCGAGTTTGATAACCGCGAAGCACACAACGCCCGCTACGACACCGAAAAAACCGCCGAGCTGTTTTTCGATATCGTCAACCGCTGGAAATCAATGGGCGGCTGGAGCGATTTCTAAACCGGACAGCAACAAAAAAACCGCAGTAGCTCCCGGCTGACTGCGGTTTTTTATTGGAGATACAGCGCTTACTTGAAGCGTCGCTCAATACCCTTGTCCACCAGAATCTTGGCAGAAATTTCTTCTACCGAGAAATGTGTGGTGTTGATGAACTTGATGTTTTCACGGGAAAACAGATTCTCCACCTCGCGCACTTCAAACTCGCACTGGGCAAAGCTGGAATAGCGGCTGTTGGGTTTGCGCTCATTACGGATTGCCGCCAGGCGGTCCACATCAATGGTCAGGCCGAACAGCTTGTCACGGTGTTCCTGCAATGACTTGGGCAGCTGCAACATGTTGTCCATGTCGTCTTCGGTCAGCGGGTAGTTGGCAGCACGGATGCCGTATTGCATGGCCATATACAGGCAGGTTGGTGTCTTGCCACAACGGGATACGCCGACCAGAATGATGTCGGCTGAATCATAGTGACGTGTGCGGCCACCGTCATCATTGTCGAGCGCATAATGTACCGCATCAATCCGCTCCATATAGTTGCGGCTGTGGGCAATCGAGTGTGATTTGCCGACCGAATAACTGGAACGAATCGTCAGCTCTTCTTCCAGTGGTCCCAGATAGCTGGCAAAAATGTCCACCCGGAAGGCATCAGCCTGCTCCAGAATATCGCGAATGCGGGTATCGATAATGGTGTCTACCACAATCGGCCTGCCCTCTTCGTTACTGGCCATCGCATTAATCTCGGCCACCAGCGCGTGAGCTTTCTCTGCGGTATCAATATAGGGGCGGGTTACATAACGAAACTCCACCCCGTCAAACTGTGCCAGCAAGCTTTGTCCAAGCGTCTCGGCAGTGATTCCGGTCCCGTCCGAGATAAACAGTGCAGTACGTTTCATGTCAATAAAATATCCTGGGTAATAATCTGGGCATGTGCAGACACTGGCGCATCATAACACTCTGGCCATAAATGACCGCACTTCCACCTGTTTTCTGCTCAAGGCAGTTACAAAAGGAAGCCAGCTACACAATGTCAAGTATGAGCCACTGTAACGGCATTCTCACACTAAGGGCCATGACTTAAGGCAGTGAATTTATATAAAAGCCGCATCCAACACCGCATTTAGTGGCAAATCCAGCTCTGGGTCATGACAATCTTTCCTGTTTGCTCTAAAATCGTCCGCTGGCCAAATGGCCCTTGCATATAAACGTGGAGAGATCACCTTGGTTGAATACGTAGTTTCCCTCGATAAGCTCGGCAATCACGACGTCGAGCGGGTGGGTGGCAAAAACGCCTCCCTTGGCGAAATGATCAGCAATCTGGCCGGAGCCGGCGTTAGCGTCCCAGGTGGTTTCGCCACAACTTCGCAGGCCTATCGCGATTTTATTGAATACAACAACCTGAACGAGCGCATCCATACGCTGCTCGACAGTCTGGATGTCGATGATGTCAACGCGCTGACTGCTGCCGGTGCACAAATCCGCCAGTGGGTTATGGACGGCGAGTTCCCGGCCCAGCTGGATAGCGATATCCGCACCGCTTTTGCCGACATGGCCAAGGGCAATGACAACATGGCCGTTGCCGTGCGTTCTTCCGCCACCGCCGAAGACCTGCCGGACGCCTCTTTTGCCGGCCAGCAAGAAACCTTCCTCAACATTCGCGGTGTCGATAACGTCATTCACGCGGCGAAAGAAGTGTTTGCTTCCCTGTTTAACGACCGTGCCATTGCTTACCGTGTACACCAGGGCTTTGACCACCGCAACGTGGCGCTGTCTGCCGGTGTTCAGCGCATGGTGCGCTCCGAAACTGCCGCCGCTGGCGTCATGTTTACTCTGGATACCGAGTCCGGCTTCCGTGATGTGGTGTTCATTACCGGCTCCTATGGCTTGGGCGAAACCGTAGTACAGGGTGCGGTCAACCCAGACGAATTTTATGTACACAAGCCCACTCTGGCTGCTGGCCGTCCGGCTGTATTGCGCCGTAACCTGGGCAGCAAAGCGATCAAAATGATCTACGGCAGCGAAGCCACTGCCGGCAAATCGGTAGAGACTGTTGATGTTGATCCGGCTGAGCGTCAGCGTTTTGCCCTGACCGACGCCGAAGTTACCGAGCTGGCCAAGCAGGCCATGATCATTGAAAAACACTACGGCTGCCCGATGGACATCGAATGGGCCAAAGATGGTGATGACGGCAAGCTGTATATCGTACAAGCCCGTCCCGAAACCGTAAAAAGCCGCAGCAACGCCAACGTCATGGAGCGTTATCAGCTGCATGAAACCGGCAAAGTGCTGGTCGAAGGCCGCGCCATTGGCCAACGCATTGGTTCTGGCCCGGTACGCATCATCAATGACGTAGCCCACATGGACAAGGTGCAGCCCGGTGATGTACTGGTTTCCGACATGACGGACCCGGACTGGGAACCGGTCATGAAGCGCGCCAGCGCCATTGTCACCAACCGTGGTGGCCGTACCTGTCACGCGGCAATTATTGCGCGTGAGCTGGGCATTCCTGCTGTAGTCGGTTGTGGCGACGCCACCGAAGCTCTGGAAGACGGTCAGCACGTTACTGTTTCCTGTGCCGAAGGTGATACCGGTTTTGTCTTTGACGGTGCGCTCAATTTCGACATTCGCACCAACGCCATCGACCAGATGCCGCCGCTGGACTTCAAAATCATGATGAACGTCGGCAACCCCGACCGTGCCTTCGATTTTGCCCAGTTGCCCAACGAAGGTATTGGTCTGGCCCGCCTGGAATTCATCATCAACCGCATGGTTGGCGTACACCCCAAAGCCCTGCTCGGCTTTGACAAAATGGCACCCGACCTAAAAGAAATCATCAGCAAACGCATGGCCGGTTACGCCTCGCCAGTTGATTTCTATGTGGACAAGGTTGCCGAAGGTGTCAGCACACTGGCTGCCGCATTCTGGCCGAAGAAAGTCATCGTCCGCATGTCTGACTTCAAGTCCAACGAATACGCCAACCTGATCGGCGGCAAACTGTTCGAGCCGCACGAAGAAAACCCGATGATCGGTTTTCGTGGTGCGTCACGCTATATCAGCGACAGCTTCCGCGACTGCTTCGAGCTGGAATGCCGCGCCATGAAAAAAGTGCGCGACGAAATGGGCCTGACCAACGTCGAGCTGATGATTCCGTTCGTACGCACCCCCGGCGAAGCGGCCCAGGTGGTCGAGCTGCTCGGCGAGTACGGCCTCAAGCGTGGCGAAAACGGCCTGCGCCTGATCATGATGTGCGAACTGCCCTCCAACGCCCTGCTGGCTGACGAGTTCCTGGAACACTTCGACGGTTTCTCCATCGGCTCCAACGACATGACCCAGCTGACTCTGGGCCTGGACCGCGACTCCGGCATCATCGCTCATCTGTTTGACGAGCGTGACCCTGCTGTGAAGAAAATGCTGTCCATGGCCATTCAGGCCTGTCGCAAAGCTGGCAAGTACGTTGGCATCTGCGGTCAAGGCCCGTCCGATCACCCGGATCTGGCCCGCTGGCTGATGGATGAAGGCATCGACACCGTGTCGCTGAACCCTGACTCCGTACTGGACACCTGGTTCTTCCTCGCGGAAAACAAGTAAGCAGTCTATCGCCTGCACATCCCTGATGTTGCAGGCAAGCCTTAAACGACCCGGAGCAACTGCTCCGGGTTTTTCATGCCCGTCTTATTCTAAATATATATAGAAAGATTATTTTTAATTCCCTAACAGCTATGCAAGAATGCTTGCCCTGTTAGTCGCACCACTGAGGTTGCCATGTTGTCACTGATCCGCTTTTTGGGCTTTGCGCTGCTGCTCGCATGCAGCAACCTGTTTGCCCAACCCTTGCTTGAGGTCGAGCAGGCCGCCGCCGCGCTGTCCGCTGGCGAGTTACAGGCACTGGATATTCGCAGCCCCGAGCTGTATCAGGCCAGCCATATTCCGGGGGCCATTTCTGCCCCTTACGGACGCTGGCGTGGCCCGGCCAATAACCCCGGCCAACTGCTCAGCCCGCAAGAATTCGAGGAGCTGGTACAGGAACTGGGCCTCACTCCCGAACAACACATTCTGGTTTACTCCACCGGTGATGACGAAACCGACTTTGGTGCAGCCGCCCGTGTCTACTGGAGCCTGAAATACCTCGGTTTTACCAATCTGAGCGTACTCAATGGCGGCTTCAAATACTGGGCACAGCACAACAACACCGAGCAGACCATACAACAGCTACCCGCCAGCCAGACCAGGATTCAGCTGCAACCGGAACTGGCCATCAGCACCAACGAGCTGCTGGACAAAATCACCCGCCAACAGGGCGATTTTCAGCTGTTCGACTCACGTCCGCCGGCTTTTTTTGAAGGCACGGTCAAGGCACCGACAGCCCGGGTCAGCGGAACCATTGCCGGTGCACAAAATCTGCCGTTCCAGCAATGGTTCAATGCCAACGACACTCGTATTCGTCCAGCTGCAGAAATTCGCCAACTGGTCGAACAACAGCAACTGACCGGCGCTGCCGAAACCCTGTCGTTCTGTAACACCGGCCACTGGGCCGCTACCAACTGGTTCGTGCTCTCCGAGCTGGCCGGCCTGGACAATGTCCGCCTGTACCCCGGCTCCATGGCCGAATGGACGCAAAACCCTGCTGCCCTGCCCATGAGTAATACGCCGGGACGCTGGCAGCAAATCAAAGCCAAATTCCAACAACTGGTGCAATAACTTCATGCTTAAACAACGTAGCGGGCTACTTCTGGCCCTGATCGTCTTTACCCTGTTTCTGCTTTGGTTTGTCTCAATTCGCCAAAGCCTGTTATTTGTCGTCGGTATCGGACTGGGTCTGGTACTGGCCGGTATGCGCTTTGGCTTTACTACCGGCTGGCGTCACCTGATTGAACAGCGCGATGCCAGCGGTGCCTATGCCCAGCTCCTGCTGTTGGCGATTGCCGCTGCCATCTCCCTGCCCTTGCTGGCTGCTTATCCCGGTGAACTGAGCGCAGCGCTTGGCCCGCCCGGTGTCAGCCTACTGGTCGGTGCCGTGGTGTTTGGTGCCGCCATGCAAATCGCCGACGGTTGTGGTTCCGGTACCCTATACAAGGCAGGCTTGGGCATTCCGCTCAACATGGCCATTTTGCCCATGTTTGCCCTTGGCAGCTTTCTCGGCTCGGCGCACCTGGGCTGGTGGCTTGATCTGGGTGCCATGCAACCGGTCAGCCTGCTCGACAGTGCCGGCCTGACTGGCGCACTGATCCTGACGTTTGCCGGTCTGGCTGCGATTGCCGGCCTGTGCTACTGGTGGAGCAAAGGCAGCACAGTACAACGCCCCGTCTTTAGCAAAGGTCTGATGATTGGTGCGGTATTACTGGCTATTCTCGCTGTGCTTAACCTGGTGATTGCCGGTCAGCCCTGGGGCATTGTCTATAGCTTTGGTTTGTGGGGCGCAAAAATCGCTCAGGCCACTCACCTGTTTGACCCCAGCGTCAACGCCTTCTGGAGCCAGCCCAGCAACGCCACCGCCTTGCAACAATCCATATTTCTGGATGTCACCAGCATAACCAGCCTCGGTATTCTGGCCGGTGCCCTGCTGATTTTCGCCGGTAAAAAAGATGACAGACAAGCCAAGCTGAACACCACCCAATGGATTGTCGGCATCATTGCCGGCTTCCTGCTCGGTTACAGCTCGCGTCTGGCCTTTGGCTGTAACGTCGGCGCAATGGTCAGCGGCATATCCACCGGCAGCCTGCACGGCTGGATCTGGGTCGCTCTGGCGTTTATCGGTTCACTGGCGGGTGTACGCATTCGCAAATACTACAGGTACTAAACCATGGCACAACTGAAAACCACACGGATTCTGGCGTTCTGGCTGGTACTTTGCGGCTTCTTTGTCTGGGACTGGACCCACTCCAACCCGGTCAATCTACGGCTGGAATCATCCATTTTTGCGCTGGGCTCCGGCCAGGCACCTTCCGGCGGGCATTGCGCCTCGTTCGGCAAGTAACCTCTCAACCCCTCCTGCTTCGGAGGGGTTTTTTATTTCTGCTGGTTTTATACGGTTCACCGGTATTGCCCGGATCAGTGGCCCGGCTGCATGTGGCCAGCAATCATCATGCGAAATTCGCCAAAAGCTTTCAGCATTTCGTTATCGAAAGCAAACCCACACTGATCAGCCCTTATCAGTAGCAGCTGTCTCTGGTGTTTTCCTGCTTGGGTAGTAGTACTGCTTGCCA
>CAZBXG010000025.1:12373-22526 GCA_964495925.1 uncultured Thiopseudomonas sp. | reverse complement strand
TTACGAAAATCACGGTTGAAATACAGAGTACGGGCATGAACGTCCAGCTTGCTGTCTTCAATAAAACCGTTGGATTCTGATTGCTGGCTGGCTGCGGCCATTTGAGTGCTGGCGGCAGCAACGGCGAAAGCAATAACGCTCCACTTCATCTTTTGCATGTTTAGCTCCTTGTTGAACAGGATGTTTATTGCCGGCTCGTTAAGCCAGCTTTCGATAAATTCGGGGCGTAGCATACCGAAGTCGTATAGGGTTTGCGAGACTTGGGGGGTATTTATTCAGGAAATATTCAGAAAAACTGAGTTTTAGCGGAACTTTTTAGCGGGTTTGCCATCTGTCGGCTATTTTGCCTGCTTGATGCGGAAGGGATGGAGCAGACACAAAAAAGCCCCGCTGACTGAGTCATTGGGGCTTTGATGTATGGAGGCCGAGGCCGGAATCGAACCGGCATTGACGGATTTGCAATCCGCTGCATGAGCCATTCTGCCACCCGGCCTAAACAAAAACGCCGCTGTTGTGTGTAGCGGCGGTTTTGTAATCAAACTGGAGCGGGAAACGAGACTCGAACTCGCGACCCCAACCTTGGCAAGGTTGTGCTCTACCAACTGAGCTATTCCCGCTTGTCTTGGTGACGGGTGTGCATTCTAAGGTTTTTTTTGACGTTGTCAAGTGGTTGGCAGTCAAATGTCCATGGTTTAGTAACCCTGAGCTGTTTTAAGCTTTCTGCGACTCCCGCCAGAGCCAGTCCATCGTGTTTGCTGCCAAAACTGACCGGTTCTGGCAGCAGGGCAGGGTTGTCTGCCAGCTCTTGGCGGGAGCACTTATGCCGGGCGGGCCTGCTGGAGTGCCACTATTGGGTTAGTCACCCCAGCGGTCAGGCGAATAGGAAAATACAGGTAGCGACCAGCGCCATTTCAGGGCGGCCATACGCATACTCAGACCAAAGACGAAAGACACCAGCAAGTTGATGTTTTCGTTGATGTCGAAGTAAATCATGACCAGATACAGAATCGCGACCAGAAAGGAGACGCTGGCATAAAGCTCATGGCGTAGCACTTGCGGGGTGCGGTTACACATGATGTCGCGCAGAATGCCACCAAAAATACCGGTGGTAATGCCAGACATGATGACCACGGGGGTGCCGTAGTCTAAGTTCAGGGCGACGTTGCAGCCAATAATGGTAAAGGCAACCAGCCCCATGGCATCTACCAGCAAAAACACGCGGTTCAGACGGCGCATGTATTTGGCGATGATGATGGTAAACAGCCCAGCGCCAATGGTCATGTAGATATAGAGGGGGTGCTGGGTCCAGGTGACGGGATAGTTGCCCAGCAGCATGTCGCGGACTGTGCCGCCACCGAGTGCGGTCATGAAGGCAATAATGGCAACGCCGAACAAGTCCATGTTGCGCCGGCCAGCGGCAAGAGCGCCGGACATGGCTTCAGCGGTAATGGCAATGACAAAGATATAGGTCAGCATCAGAAAGCACCTGCAGTCTGTTATGCCCCTCCCTCTGTCCTGTTACCTGAGAGTTTATGCAGCCTTGGCCACTTGCCCCTTCGGTGGGTTGTCGATGCAACCGCTCTCCAGTTGGCGATAATGAGATGTGCAGTACTTGAGCCTGAGCGTTTATGGGAGTTTGCGCCTTCGGCGGGTGTGTTGACACCGCTCTCCTGCAAGAGCCGGATTATACGTTGTGGTTTTGTGCCTGCCTAGTGAATACTGCACGGGAATATGCGTATTACTGGATAACGCTCGTATGCATAAGGAAGCACTGAATCATGTTGGCAACGCAGGTAATTATTCAGCGTTTCCATAACAGGCGTGGGCCATATCTTGGGGTAGTTGTTGTGATTGGTTTGAACTGTTCCGTAGACAAGGTAACTGGAACAGCCAGCTATCGGGCTTGGCAGTTGTTGTGGTGCAGGTGGCTTTTGCTTTGTGCGAGCTGCGGCCGGCGGCACAAAATGGATGATTTTACTATCGTTACCGACTGCAGGCTGATAGAGTCTACCGGTTCAGGAAACGCGGCAAAGCCGCTGGTGGCAGACAGCCTTTCAACAGGACTGCTTGCATCCTGATAAGTGTTTTTGCTGCCAGTCGTTGCCTGTATCTGTTGCATTGCTTGCAGTGTTTTATCCCGTTTGTCCTTGTCTGTGAAATGTACGCCCAGGAAACCATCATGTCATACAGCCTTGATACCTTTCTTCAACACATCAAACAACGCGATCCCGAACAGCCTGAGTTTCATCAGGCAGTTGAAGAGGTGCTGCGTACGCTGTGGCCTTTCCTGTTGGAAAATCCCAGGTATATGCAGGAAGGCATCATTGAGCGAATGGTTGAGCCGGAGCGGGTGGTTCTGTTCCGTGTGCCCTGGGTGGACGATGCCGGCAAGGTTCACGTCAACCGTGGTTACCGGATTCAGATGAACAGTGCGATTGGCCCCTACAAGGGCGGCATTCGCTTTCATCCGTCGGTCAACCTTGGTGTGCTCAAGTTTTTGGCATTCGAGCAGGTGTTCAAGAACTCTTTGACCTCGCTGCCCATGGGTGGTGGCAAGGGTGGAGCGGACTTTGACCCCAAGGGCAAGTCCGAGCAGGAAGTCATGCGCTTCTGTCAGTCGTTCATGAACGAGTTGTACCGGCATATCGGCCAGCATCTTGACGTACCGGCTGGCGATATTGGCGTGGGCGCGCGGGAAGTCGGTTATATGTTTGGTCAGTACAAGCGTTTGGCCAACGAGTTTACTTCAGTCTTTACCGGTAAAGGCATGACCTATGGTGGCAGCCTGATTCGTCCGGAAGCGACCGGTTATGGCTGTGTGTATTTCGCCGAGCAAATGCTCAGAAGCATCAAGCGCCGTTTTGAAGGCTTGCGCGTAGCCATTTCTGGTTCCGGTAACGTGGCGCAGTATGCCGCGCAAAAAGTGATTGAGCTGGGCGGGAAAGTGGTTTCCCTGTCCGATTCCGGCGGCACCATTTATATGCCCGAAGGCATGAACAGTGAGCACTGGGCTTACCTGATGGACCTGAAAACCGTGCGTCGCGGCCGGATTGAAGAAATGGCCCAGGAGTTTGGCGCACAGTTTTTCCCGGGGCAGCGCCCATGGCATCTGGAGTGTGATGTGGCAATGCCTTGTGCCACCCAGAACGAGCTGCATGCCGAAGATGCACGCCTGCTGATTAAAAACGGTTGTGTTTGTGTTGCCGAGGGCGCGAACATGCCCTCCACTCTGGAAGCCATCGATTTGTTTCAGCAGGCAGGCATACTCTTTGCGCCGGGCAAGGCGTCCAACGCTGGCGGTGTTGCCGTCAGTGGTCTGGAAATGACCCAGAATGCCATGCGCTTGCTGTGGACTGATGGCGAGGTGGATGCCAAGCTGCACAGCATCATGCAAGGCATTCATGCTTCCTGTGTGAATTACGGCAAAGAAAACGGCAAGGTCAACTATGTGAAGGGTGCCAACATTGCCGGTTTCGTCAAAGTGGCTGATGCCATGCTGGCGCAGGGAATTGTCTGACCGGCAGGAACATTGCATTGCCTGTCAGCAGGGGCGACAATGCGGCCAACATTGTCGCCAGCAATACCAGCTATCTGTTTGCCTCCAGTCAAAAACACCGTAGCCGCCATTAAGCTTGCATATCCGCAGAGGATTGCCAGTAGCCAGGTTGCCATGCCCGCTGGCGATCTTCATATACGCAGGTGTTGCAAGAGACACCGCGATCACTCGTTTTACATTTAGTTAGTACAAGGATTTTTCATGCCTGACCCGATGCAGCAGTTGCGGTTGCCCGCTGCCAGTCTGACCCGCTCATTATCGGACGAACTGTTTCCATTTGCGCGTACCGACGAACTTGAACCGTTTAGCGGCGTGCTGGGGCAGGCGCGAGCCGTCGAGGCACTGGAATTTGGTGTCGCCATGCCGCGTTCGGGTTACAACGTGTTTGTCATGGGTGAGCCGGGTTCGGGACGCTTTTCCTATGTGCGCCGCTATCTCGATGAAGTAGCAAAACAGGCGCAAACTCCGAGCGACTGGCTGTATGTCAATCACTTTGACGAGCTGCGCGAGCCACACGCGATTGAGCTGCCAGCAGGCATGGGCAGCGAGTTTTGTCGTGATATTTCCGGCTTGCTGGATACCATTTTGTCTGCATTCCCTGCGGTGTTTGAAACTCCCAGCTGGCAGCAAAAAAAGAGTGCAATTGATCGTACTTTTAACAAAAAATACGACAAGGTGCTGGACCGGATTGAAAAACTGGCGCTGGAAAGAAATATTGCGCTATACCGCGACAGCACCAATATTGCCTTTACCCCGATGTTTGAAGGGCGGGCACTGGACGAGGCCGAGTTCGCACAGCGCCCGGAAAGCGAGCGTGAGCAGTTTCATGCCGATATTGCCTGGCTGGAAGAGCAGCTCAATACCGAACTGTCCAGCTTGCCCCTGTGGAAACGTGAATCCAGCAACGAGCTACGCAAGCTGAATGAAGAAACCATCAGTTTGGCGCTTGAGTCGAGCATGGCCCAGCTGGCTGCCAAATATGGCGACTACCCGAGCGTGCAGGCTTATTTGCAGGCCATGCAGGGCAATTTGCTGAAAACCGTAGTTGAACAGCTGGTAGATGAAGAGCACAGCGACAGTATTCGCCGCAAGATGCTGGAAGAACAATACAGCCCGAATCTGGTGATGGGGCATAGCCACAATGGCGGTGCGCCGGTGGTGTTTGAGCCGCACCCAACGTATGACAACCTGTTTGGCCGGATTGAATACAGCTCTGATCAGGGCATGTTTTATACCAGCTACCGGCAGCTGCGCCCGGGTGCGTTGCATCGGGCCAATGGCGGTTACCTGATTCTTGAGGCAGAAAAGCTGCTGCCCGAACCTTTTGTCTGGGAGGCACTAAAGCGTGCGTTACATTCCAGGCAATTAAAGATGGAATCCCCGCTGCTGGAGCTGACCCGCATGGCGGCGGTTACCCTGACACCGCAAGTGATTCCGCTGCAGGTCAAAGTCATTGTGATTGGCTCGCGCGACCTGTATTACGCACTGCAGGAGCTGGACCCGGATTTTCAGGACATGTTTCGTGTGCTGGTCGATTTTGAAGAGGACCTGCCGCTGGAGCAGGACACTGTCTTGCAGTTTGCCCGTCTGGTACGCAACCGCACCAGCGAGGAGGGCATGGCGCCGCTCAGTCGCTGCGCAGTGCAGCGTCTGGTCAGTTACAGCATGCGCTTGTCCGAGCATCAGGGGCGTTTGTCCGCGCACTTGTCCGAGCTGTTTCAGGTGGTGAGTGAGGCGGATTTTTTACGCGGTGGTCAGCAGGCAGAGCTGACTACAGCCGAACATATTGAGTTGGCCATTGGTGCCAAGGTGCGCCGTACAGGTCGCGTTTCCCGCCGCATTCTGGATGACATGCTGGCCGGCATCATCCTGATTGATACCGATGGCGCGACCATTGGCAAATGTAACGGGCTGACGGTGTTGCAAGCTGGCGATTCCGAGTTTGGCGTGCCAGCACGAATTTCCGCTACGGTGCATCCGGGCAGTAACGGGATTGTTGATATCGAGCGCGAGGTTACGCTGGGTCAGCCGATCCACTCCAAGGGGGTCATGATCCTGACCGGATATCTGGGCAGTCATTATGCTCAGGAATACCCGTTGGCCATTTCTGCCAGCATTGCACTGGAGCAATCATACGGTTATGTCGATGGTGACAGCGCATCGCTGGGCGAGATCTGTGCACTGATTTCCGCATTGGCGCGGGTGCCGCTGAAGCAGTGCTTTGCCATCACCGGCTCGATCAACCAGTTTGGCGAGGTGCAGGCCGTCGGTGGCGTCAATGAAAAAATTGAAGGCTTTTTTAAACTCTGCAGTGAGCGTGGCTTGACCGGCGAGCAGGGTGTCATCGTGCCGCGTGCCAACCAGCATAACCTGTTGCTCAGTCATGAGGTGATTGCTGCAGTGGAGGCGGGCAAGTTTGCCGTCTATGTGGTGGGTCATGTCGAGCAAGCTCTGGCCTTGCTCAGCGGACAGGAGCCGGGCGAGCCTGATGAGCTGGGCGTGTTTCCGCCAGACAGTATTAACGGCAAAGTGGTGGCGCGGCTGAAGGCCATTGCCGAGCTGGGTGTGGAGCGGGAAGATGAAAAAGATCAGGCCGAAGAAGTGACACGCTCTACCGCCACGGAAGATGCAGACAGCAAATAGTATAAAAAAAATTTGAACAAAGGCCCCGCTAGGCTTTAAAGTTACCGGCGGATTTTTAAACCCCCATGGATGATGGCGTCATTAAACACAGGCAAAGGTTAGGTAGAATATGTCAACCACATCGTTTCGATCAGAGCACGACCTGCTGGGCTCATTGCCCGTGCCCAAGGATGCCTATTATGGTATTCAGACATTGCGGGCCATGCACAACTTCAATCTTAGCGGTGTGCCTCTTTCCCACTATCCCGACTTTGTCAGCGCGCTGGCCATGGTCAAGCAGGCGGCAGCCGATGCTAACCATCAGCTGGGCTACCTGAGTGACGAGAAGCATGCAGCCATCACCGATGCCTGTCACCGGATTAGCCAGGGCCATCATCATGACCAGTTCATCGTGGACATGATCCAGGGCGGAGCCGGCACCTCGACCAACATGAACGCCAACGAGGTGATTGCCAACCTGGCCCTTGAGTTCATGGGCAAAGAAAAGGGTGAGTACGAATACCTGCATCCAAATAATGATGTCAACATGGCGCAATCGACCAACGATGCGTATCCGACTGCCATTCGCGTGGGTCTGATGCTGGGACATCACGAGCTGCTGCTGAGCCTGGATCGTCTGGTCAAGGCATTTGAACAGAAGGGTGAGGAGTTCAGCGGAGTGCTGAAAATGGGCCGCACCCAATTGCAGGACGCGGTTCCTATGACGCTGGGGCAGGAGTTCAAGGCATTTGCTCATAACCTGAGCGAGGATCTGGGCCGTTTCCGTACGTTGGCGCAGGATCTGTTTTGCCTGGTCAACCTGGGTGGTACCGCGATCGGTACCGGCATCAACGCTGATCCGCGTTATCAGGGATTGGCGGTTGAGCGTCTGGCGGCGATCAGCGGTCACCCGATCAAGCCAGCTCCAAACCTGATTGAAGCCACCTATGACATGGGTGCGTTTGTGCTGTTCTCCGGCATGCTCAAGCGCACAGCAACCAAATTGTCGAAAATTTGTAATGACTTGCGCCTGCTGTCCAGTGGTCCGCGTACCGGCATCAATGAAATCAACTTGCCTGCGCGTCAGCCGGGCAGTTCGATCATGCCGGGCAAAGTGAATCCGGTGATTCCAGAAGCGGTTAACATGGTGGCTTTTGATGTGATTGGTAATGATCTGGCGCTCACCATGGCAGCCGAGGCCGGTCAGTTGCAGCTCAACGTGATGGAACCGCTGATTGCCTGGAAAATGTTTGATTCGATTCGCCTGCTGCGCCGGGCCATGGACATGCTGCGAGAGCATTGTGTTGAAGGCATCACTGCCAACGAAGAGCATTGCCGCGAGCTGATGGAGCGCTCCATCGGGCTGGTCACCGCACTGAACCCCTACATCGGTTATGAGAACTCGTCACGCATTGCCAAGCATGCTTTGTCTAGCGGACGCAGTGTACTGGAGCTGGTGCGGGAAGAGTGTCTGTTGGATGAAGAAATGCTGCTCGACATTCTCAAACCCGAGCACATGATTGCTCCGCGACTGGTACCGTTGAAAGGTTAACCACCGTTCATGTCATTTTTACAAAGGCCGACGATTACGTCGGCCTTTTTTGTTTCTGGACAGGTTGCTTTATTCTGTTTGTGTATGGATAGCCTGATGCTGGCGAAACAATACCAATGAATAGTCTGCTATAATCTACAAGAGTATTATTTATTACTTGTTAGATACAAAGGTGGTTGCATGCTGCTGGCTGCGGATATCGGTGGAACCTGGGCGAGGCTGCTGGCGATAGATTCGCAGAGCGGGCAGTGGCTTGCTTCAGATACTTATGCCAGCGCGGACTTTATTGCGTTGGCTGATGTCATCAATACATTCAGACAGCAGCATGACTTGCCAGTTTTCACCGCCGCCTGTCTGGGTTTGCCTGGCCCTGTGGCGCAGGAACGCAGTGCAACCCTGACCAATTTGCCCTGGACGGTAGAAGCTGACCAGCTGGAGGCAGAGTGCCAAATTGGGCAGGTCCGCCTGGTTAATGATTTTCAGGCTGCCGCCAGCGGGATTGCCACCTTGAAGCAAGAGCAGTTGCTGGTGCTGAACCCGGGCCAGCCGCAAGCCGAAGGGCACCGCCTGGTTGCCGGAGCCGGTACCGGACTGGGTGTGGCTCCTGTATTTGTCGGCAAGCGACAGCATGTTCCGGTACCCAGTGAGGGTGGGCATATGGATTTTGCGCCCGCAGATGATATGCAGCAAGACTTGCTGCGCTGGTTGTGGCAACAATGGGATCATGTGTCATGCGAGCGGATTCTGTCTGGCCCCGGGCTGGAGTTGCTGTATGGCTTTTGCTCCGGCTTGTCACATCCGCAACAGGCCGGCGGCGTAAGTGCGGCAGAAATTACTGCCCGTGCAGAAGCGGGGGAAAAGGTAGCGTGCCGGACGTTGACTGCTTTTGTTTCCATTTACGGCAGTTACCTGGGCAACCTGGCGCTGCTGTGGCCGGCCCCGGGCGGAATTTATATTGCAGGTGGTGTGGCAGCGAAAATCACCGGCTGGATGCAGCAGCCCGTGTTTTTACAGGCCATGCACAACAAGGGGCGCATGCGGGAGCTGGTTGCCAGCCAGCCTGTTTACCTGGTGATGGAAACAGAGCTTGGCTTAAAGGGCGCGGCATACATGGCACGACAACTGGTCAACTTAGAGGCGGGAGAGTAACTAGAATGGACGATTTTACCCAGATCAAGCAGGTCAATGCATTAACTCGCAACACACTGGCGCTGGTCCTGGCCGGAGGGGAGGGAAGCCGCTTGCGGGCGCTGACCCAGTGGCGCGCCAAGCCGGCAGTACCCTTTGGTGGAAAATACCGCATTATTGATTTTGTGCTCTCCAACTGTGTCAACTCGGGCATTCGCCAGATTGGTGTGCTGACCCAGTACAAGTCCCATTCGCTGATTCGTCATGTGCAGCGGGCGTGGAACTTCATGCGCTACGAAATTGGCGAGTTTGTCGAGTTGTTGCCGGCCCAGCAGCGCATTGACAAGGGCTGGTATCGCGGTACTGCCGATGCCCTGTATCAGAACCTCGATATTCTGCGTCGCTACAGTCCCGAATATGTGCTGGTGCTGGGTGGTGACCATATTTACACCATGGATTACAGCCAGATGCTGATTGAGCATGTACGCAAGGGGGCGGATGTTACGATTGGCTGTATCGAAGTGCCGGTGGCCGAGGCCAAAGGTTTTGGCGTCATGTCGGTTAACAAAAATATGCGGGTTGAACGCTTTACCGAGAAGCCGGCGCAGCCCGAGTCAATGCCGGGCAAACCGGGTACGGCGCTGGCTTCAATGGGCATTTACATATTTTCTACCGAGTTTCTGTTCCAGAAACTGATTGAGGACCATGATAACGCCCGTTCCAGTAATGACTTTGGCAAAGACATTATTCCGTCGATCATCAACAGCCATCATGTGCTGGCCTATCCGTTCCAGCAGGACAATGGCGAGCCGGCCTATTGGCGCGATGTGGGTACGCTGGAGTCGTACTGGCAGGCCAACATGGACCTGTGCTCAATCGTACCGGAGCTGAACCTGTACAACCGTGGCTGGCCAATCTGGACCTACCAAGCGCAGATGCCACCGGCCAAATTCACCTTTGACGATGAAGGCCGACGCGGGCAGGCGATTGATTCGATGGTGTCAGCAGGCTGCATTGTGTCGGGTGCCAAGGTTAAACGCTCGGTTATTTCCAGTGGCTGTAACCTGCACAGTTATTCGGAAATCAAAAATTCGGTGCTGCTGCCCAATGTGGACATAGGCCGCAATTGTGTGATCAACCGGGCGATTATCGACAAGGGCTGCATTGTGCCGCCGAATACCCATATCGGGCTGGACCCGATTGAGGACCGCAAGCGTTTTTATGTCGATGAAGACAGTGGCCTGGTGCTGGTAACACCGGACATGCTGGGGCAAACGCTGCACTTTACCCGCTGA
>CAZBXG010000025.1:3485-12273 GCA_964495925.1 uncultured Thiopseudomonas sp. | reverse complement strand
GGACAGGGCCTGATGTTTTTAAGCGAGCAGTTTTTTATTGATCTGCTGGTGTGGTATCACCTGGCATGGATGGGTGCCAGTGTGCATCAGCAAGATCCGCGTGTTGGCGAACTGATGGATCGTGCCCGTGGTTTTAATATGCAGGACCGGCGCATGTTGCTGGAAATCATTCACGCCGCCATGCGCGACATTATTCCCCGTTATCGCGCACTGTATGAACAGGGGCGGATTGAGCTGTCGACCACTCCTTACGGCCATCCGATTGTCCCTTTGCTGCTTGATTTTGACAGCATGAACGATGCCCAGCCTGATGCCCCACGTCCGCAACATGAAAGCTATCCGGGTGGGCAGGAGCGGGCACGCTGGCATATGGAAAAAGGCTTGCAGGTGTTTGCTGAGCACTTTGGCCGCCAGCCCAAAGGCATCTGGCTGTCCGAAGGCGCGGTCAGTGCTGATGCAGTGGGCTTGTTGGACGAGTACGGGATTCAGTGGACCGCTTCCGGACAGGGTGTTTGGCATAACTCGTGCGAGCTTTCCGGATTCGACCAGAGCATCAACTGTAACCGTGCACTGTATCGCCCGGCCCGGCTGGAGAATACTGGCTGCAACGTATTTTTCCGTGATGATGGCCTGTCCGACCTGATTGGCTTTCAGTATAAGGACTGGCACGCAGAAGATGCAGCACGGGATTTTTGTCAGCATATGGAAAACATTGCCAACTTCCTGGGTGACAAGGTCAAGGATCATGTGGTGACGGTGATTCTTGACGGTGAAAATGCCTGGGAATATTACCCGCACAATGCCCACTATTTTCTGACTGCTTTTTACCGGGCAGTATCACGCCACCCGCGTGTGGAAATGACCACCTTCAGCGATGCGCTGGCACAAGGCGCAAAGCCGCTGGGTTTGCCCCGACTGGCTGCAGGCAGCTGGGTATATGGTTCGTTTTCCACCTGGATTGGCGAGCCGGATAAAAACCTGGGCTGGGACTTGCTGGTGGAAGCCAAGCAAAGTTACGACCGGGTATTGGCCAGTGGCCGCCTCGATGCGACAGCAGAGCAAGCTGCTACCGAACAGCTGGCCATTTGTGAAGGCTCGGACTGGTTCTGGTGGTTTGGCGGCTATAACTCGGCAGAAACCGTCAGCGACTTTGAGCAGCTGTACCGCCAGCATCTGGAAAAATTGTATCAGTTGCTGGGAGAGCCGGTGCCGGCACGGCTGGAGCAGCCGGTATCCTACGGGAATGGTCACATGGAAAACTCCGGCACCATGCGTCGTAACTGATCATGCTGGCTGGAATGCAGCATTTATATTGATTTGACAAGGGATGACAACTTACATGGCAGAACGTGCAGCTGGAGTGCTTTTGCATCCAACTTCGTTACCCAACCGCGTGCTGGATGTTCACGCTTGGCGTTTTCTTGACTGGATGCATGATGCCGGGTTGTCGATCTGGCAGCTGTTGCCACTGACTGCCCCGCATGACGATTTGTCGCCCTATCACAGCTTGTCGGCTTTTGCCCTGAATCCGCGCCTGTTACCGCCGGGCTGGGAGCAGCAGGTGGACCCGGATGCTTTCCGTCGCTATCTGGAGCAGCCACCGCACTGGCTCAACGATTACGCGATGTTTATGCTGTTGCGCGCACAGTTTGGTCATGTGGCCTGGACCGAGTGGCCGGAGCCATACAAATTACGTAACCCGGTAGCGCTGGCGCAACTGGCCGATACCCGGCTGGATGAAATCTTGCAGCTGAAAAAAGAGCAGTTCCAGCTGCAGGTCCTGTGGCAACAGCTGCGCCAGGATGCCACCGCCAAAGGCATTCAGCTGTTTGGCGACATGCCGATTTTTGTCGCCCATGACAGCGTTGAAGTCTGGGTGCAGCCACAGCAGTTTCGGTTGGATGAAAACCTGCAACCTGCGGTGGTCACCGGTGTGCCGCCAGATTATTTTTCCGCTGAAGGCCAGCGTTGGGGTAATCCGCATTACAACTGGGCAGTGATGGAGCAGGACGGTTTTGGCTGGTGGTGTCGCCGGGTGGCGGCTGCCCTGGAACTGTTTGATCTGGTACGCATTGACCATTTTCGCGGGCTGGAGGCCAGCTGGGAAATTGATGCGGGCGAGTCGACCGCGATCAACGGGCGCTGGCAAAAAGCACCGGGCGAGCAGTTGCTGGCCAGGCTGCAACAAACCTTCGATCCGCTGCCGCTGGTTGCCGAAGATCTGGGCATAATCACGCCGGAAGTGGTGGCCCTGAAAGAACAGTTCAAACTGCCGGGCATGTCGGTGCTGCAATTTGGTTTCAGTGGCCTTCCGGATAATCCCCATTCGCCCGCAGGGCAGGTAGAAAACTCGGTGGTGTATACCGGCACGCATGACAACGATACCACGCTGGGCTGGCTGGCCGGTCTGCACCCGGGAACACGGGACTGGATGATGACGCAAGTGGCGACCGAGGCGGGCGGGATGCCCTGGCCGCTGATGGTGACCGCGCTACAGTCGGTGGCGCAGCGCGCCATCATACCGATGCAGGACTGGCTGGCGCTGGACGGCAGCCATCGCATGAATACCCCGGGCACCATAGAAGGCAACTGGCACTGGCAATTCCAGTGGGAGCAGGTGCCGGGTGAGCTGGCAGCCCGAATTCGCTACTGGGTCGAACAGAGCAACCGCCTGAATCAGGCAGGAGATGCACAATGAAACAGGAGCTGATCTGGCGTCTTGAACAGGGCCGCCTCCATGACCCTTTCCAGCTGTTGGGCGCACACCCGGCAGGCAAAGACTGGGAAATCCGCGTCTGGATGCCAACTGCGATTCGGGTACGGCTGGAAGGCCGACTGCCGATGCAGCGGGTGACCGACAGCGGTTTGTTTGTGCTCAAACTGAGCGCCGCCGAGTTCAAGCAGTTGCCCAAGCATTATGACGTGCACTGGGACGATCACAACGGCAGTACTTACAGTCAGGTGTCACCCTATTCCTTTGATGTGTTGCTGGGCGAGCTTGATTTGCACCTGTTTGCCGAGGGGCAGCACTGGCAGATTTATGAGCATCTAGGTGCCAAACCGGTGCTGATTGACGGCATCAGCGGCGTACGCTTTGCCGTCTGGGCTCCTTCTGCCGAACGGGTTTCGGTGGTGGGCGACTTCAACGGCTGGCACGGGTTCCGTCATCCGATGCGCAGTCGCGGCAGCTCCGGGGTGTGGGAAATTTTCATTCCCGGTTTGCAGCAGGGCGACAACTACAAATTTGAAATTCGCAACACCAATACAGGTGATGTTTTCGGCAAGACCGACCCCTATGCACGTGCCATGGAGTTGCGCCCGCTGACTTCGTCTTATGTATTTGACAGCAGCTATCAGTGGCGGGATGCCGACTGGCTGGAGCAGCGTGCCGGGTTTGCCTGGCATCAGCAGCCGGTCAGCATTTATGAGGTGCATCTGGGTTCGTGGCAGCGTGATGATGCGGGCGGGTTTCTCAACTATCGGGAAATTGCCCATCGGCTGGTCGAATATGTGCAGTGGATGGGCTACACCCATATCGAACTGCTGCCGATCAGCGAGCACCCGCTGGACGAGTCATGGGGTTACCAGACCTCGGGTTATTTTGCCCCGACCAGCCGCTTTGGTTCGCCGGATGATTTCCGCTACTTTGTCGATCATTGTCACCAGCATGGTATTGGCGTGTTTCTGGACTGGGTACCGGCGCATTTTCCCAAAGATTTCTTTGCGTTGGCCCGTTTTGATGGCTCGGCATTGTATGAGCACGAAGATCCGCGTCTGGGCGAGCATCAGGACTGGGGCACCTACATTTTCAACTTTGGTCGCAACGAAGTACGCAACTTCCTGATTGCCAATGCGTTGTACTGGCTCAAGGAATTTCATATTGATGGCCTGCGCGTGGATGCCGTTGCTTCCATGCTGTACCTGGATTACTCGCGTGAAGAAGGCGGCTGGCTGCCCAACCGTTACGGTGGCCGGGAAAACCTTGACGCAATCGAGTTCTTGCAGCAGCTCAACTATGAAGTGCATACCCAGCACCCCGGCACGCTGGTGATGGCTGAAGAATCGACCTCCTGGCCGATGGTGTCACGCCCGACCTGGATGGGTGGCCTGGGCTTTTCCATGAAGTGGAACATGGGCTGGATGAACGACACGCTGGACTATTTCAGCAAAGACCCGGTCTATCGCCCGTTTCATCACAATCAGCTGACGTTCAGCCAGATGTACGCCTATAGCGAAAATTTCATCCTGCCGTTTTCACATGATGAAGTGGTGCACCTGAAAGGCTCGCTAGCCGGCAAGATGCCCGGTGATGACTGGCAAAAAATGGCCAACCTGCGTTTGCTGCTCAGTTATCAGTGGCTGCATCCGGGTAAAAAATTGCTGTTCATGGGCTGCGATTTTGGCCAGTGGACGGAATGGAATGACGCAACGGGCTTGCCGTGGCACCTCTGTGATGAGCCCAATCATCGTGGCGTGATGCAGCTGGTGCGCGAGCTGAACCAGCTGTATCGCAGGGAAAGTGCTTTGCACCAGCGCGATTTTGAACCGGAAGGTTTTGGCTGGATTGACTGTCATGACTACAGTCAGTCGGTGATCAGTTTTGCCCGGTATGGCACGGACGATGCACTGGTGTGCGCATTCAACTTTACCCCGGTACCACGTCATCACTATCGTCTCGGCTTGCCGGGCGATGGCGAATACCAGGAAGTGTTCAACTCCGATTCGTCGTGGTACGGCGGCAGCAATCTGGGCAACAACGGCATGCTGCAGGTTGAACAGCAATCGTGGCAGGGGCAGCCGGTGTCAGCCAGCCTGACTTTGCCGCCATTGGGCTGTGTGGTGTTCAAACGTATAACAAAGGAAACAGGTGCAGGTGTCTGCCCGGATAGATGATGAAAGTATTATTCGCAACGTCTGAAGCTCATCCATTAATCAAGACCGGCGGTCTGGCTGATGTATCCGGCAGCCTGCCGGGTGCGCTGGCGGGGCGGGGGCATGAAGTGCAGCTGGTGCTGCCGGCCTATCAGGCCGTGCTGGAAAAGTATCCTGTGTATCAGGTGTTGTCGCAGTTTGTGGTGGGCGGGGCCGGACGCATGTTGCAGGTGCGTGTACTGGCAATTTGGGTGCCGGAGCTGGAGCAAAATGTTTGGCTGCTGGATATTCCCGAACTGTTTCATCGCGCGGGCAATCCCTATCTGGCACCGGATGGCAAGGACTGGTGGGACAATGGCGAGCGGTTTGCCGTATTTTCCCGTGCCGTGGCAGAGGTGGCAATGGATCGTGCCGGCTTGCACTGGCGTGCCGATGTAGTGCACGCCAATGACTGGCAGACCGGCTTGGTACCGGCATTCTTGCGCGAGGAAACGCAGCGACCACGCACCCTGTTTACCATTCACAACATGGCTTATGCCGGTTACTTCCCCAAGTCGCTGTTTGACAGCATGTGGCTGCCCTGGCACTGGTGGAGCATTGAGGGAGTAGAGTTTTACGGCCAGATGTCGATGCTTAAGGCCGGCATTCAGTACGCGGATGCCGTGACCACCGTCAGTCCCAGTTATGCCCGTGAAATTTGCACGGAAGAGTTTGCTTACGGCTTTGCCGGCATCATGCGCGCCACCCGTGAGCAGGGACGGTTGTACGGCATTCTGAACGGCATTGATACCCGCCACTGGAATCCTGCGACCGACCCCTATCTGCATGAAAATTACGATTTGGGCAGCGGGCATGTTGCGGGTAAGAAACGCAACAAGCTGGCCCTGCTGCAGCAGCTGGGCGCGACTGATCCTGTTGCGGCGGCCGAATTGCCCCTGCTCGGGTTTATTGGTCGCCTGGTGACGCAAAAGGGTATTGACCTGATTTTGCAAGTTTTGCCATCGCTGTTGCAGCAGGGCCGGGTCAATCTGGTTTGTGTTGGCAGTGGCGAGTCCCACTTTGAACAGGCCTTGCGCCAGCTGGCGCTGGATTATCCACATAACACCTTTGTGCATATCGGCTACTCGGAAGCACTGGCGCATCAGGTGGAAGCAGGATCAGACCTGTTCCTGATGCCGTCACGCTTTGAGCCTTGCGGTCTGAATCAGCTGTATAGCCTGGCCTATGGAACCCTGCCGCTGGTGCATCACACCGGTGGACTGGCCGACACGGTGGTCAATGCGACCGAAGACAATCTGGCACAAAAAGCCGCGACCGGGTTTGTATTTTATGACCCGAGTGAGCATGCCATGCGCTCGGCACTGGAGCATGCGTTGTTTGTGTATTCCAGGCCAAGACAGTGGCAACAAATGCAACGTACTGCCATGGAGCAGTCGTTTACCTGGGAGCAGAGCGCCCGGGAATATATTGATTTATATACCAAGGAGAATTAAATGACAGAGCAGAAATCAGCTCGTGCAGTGCGGGAAACACTCGACAATGACGCGTGCAGCCTTGAGAACGACTTTCTCAATTACCTGCGTTATCACCTGGGTCGTGAACTGACCTCCGATCTGGACTACAAACTGCGTGCGCTGGCGCTGGTGGTGCGTGACCGGCTGGTAGAAAACTGGCGTAAAACCTGGATCAGCTACAATGAGCAAACACCCAAGCGCGGTTATTACCTGTCGATGGAGTTTTTGATTGGCCGCTCACTGAGCAATAACCTGCTTAATCTGGGCATTGAAGGGAATGTGGAAGAAGCACTGGCCAACCTGGGTCAGGAGCTGGAAATTATCGAGCAGAAAGAAATTGATGCCGGGCTGGGCAATGGTGGTCTGGGTCGTCTGGCTGCATGCTTTATTGACAGTTGCGCCACTTTGCAGTTGCCGGTGATGGGCTATGGCCTGCGCTATGAATACGGCATGTTCCGTCAGCTGATCCATAATGGTTTTCAGGTGGAAGAACCGGATCACTGGCTGGGTGCGGGCAGCTATCCATGGGAACTCAGACGTCCGGAATACACCCGTGTCGTGCGCTTTGGCGGATACTGCCGTGACTATGTCAATCCTGAAACCGGTTTGCATATCGTGCACTGGGAATCCGCTGACGAAGTGCTGGCGGTACCTTTTGACGTGCCGATTCCCGGCTATCAGAACCAGACGGTGAACACGTTGCGACTGTGGCACGCTCGCGCGCCGGAAAGCTTCAAGCTGCATGCCTTTAACGCCGGCTCCTACTTCGAAGCGGTCGAGGCCAAGAACGAAGCCGAAAATATCACCATGGTGCTGTATCCGAACGACTCAAGTGAGAGCGGCAAGGAGCTGCGTTTGCGTCAGCAGTACTTCCTGGTTTCAGCCAGCCTGCAGGACGTGCTGGCCAACTGGGACCGTTTGCATAAAAGCTACGACACTTTTGCTGCCAATAATGTATTCCAGCTTAATGACACCCACCCGAGCCTGGCAGTGGCCGAGCTGATGCGTTTACTGGTGGATGACAAGCGCATACCCTGGGATGAGGCCTGGGCCATCGTCACCCGGACCATGGCTTACACCAACCACACCTTGTTGCCGGAAGCGCTGGAAACCTGGTCTGCCGAACTGATGCGCCGGTTGTTACCCCGCCCGTTACAGATCATTGAAGAAATCAACCGTCGCTTCCTGTGCAAAGTGGCAATGAAATGGCCCGGCGATGTCGAACGCCAGCGTCGGCTGTCGATTATTGGCGATCACGGTGAAGTCCGCATGGCGCATCTGGCGATTGTTGGCAGCTACTCGGTCAACGGCGTGGCTGCATTGCATTCCGAGCTGCTTAAAGAAGGGTTGTTCAACGACTTCTATCAGCTCTGGCCGCACAAGTTCAACAACAAGACCAACGGTGTTACCCCCAGACGCTGGATGGCTTCGGCCAACCCCGGGCTGCGTGCACTGTTGAATGAGGTGCTGGGCGAGGAGTGGGTGACTGACCTGTCCCGTCTGACCCGTCTGGAAGAATATCTGAATGACAAGGCGTTCCGTCAAACCTGGCGTGACATCAAGCTGGAGAACAAACAGCGGCTGGCTGCCCTGATTGAGCGCGAAACCGGCGTCCAGGTTGATTCTGCTTCGCTGTTTGATGTTCAGGTCAAGCGTATTCACGAATACAAGCGCCAGTTGCTCAACGCGCTGCACGTGATTCACCTGTATGCGCGGATCAAGCGCGGTGATACTGCCAACTGGGTTAACCGTGTGGTGGTATTTGGCGGCAAGGCTGCACCGGGTTACCACATGGCCAAGCGGGTGATCAAACTGATCAACAACATCGCCAAAGTGGTCAATAACGACCCGGATGTTGGTAACAAGCTGAAAGTGGTGTTTATCCCCAACTACAGTGTTTCCAGCATGGAAGTGATTGCACCGGGCACTGACCTGTCCGAGCAAATTTCCACCGCAGGTAAAGAAGCGTCCGGTACCGGCAACATGAAGTTCATGATGAACGGTGCGGCCACCATCGGCACGCTGGACGGTGCCAACGTGGAAATCCGTGAGGAAGTGGGCGAGGAAAACTTCTTCCTGTTCGGTCTGCGCGCCGAAGAGGTTCTGGAACAGGCGGGTAGCCATAACCCGCAGGACTATATTGATCGTGATGCAGACCTGCAGGAAGTGTTCCACTTGCTGGAATCAGGCCACTTCAACCAGCACGAATATGGACTGTTTGATGACCTGATTGCCGCAGTGAAGGCGTACGGTGATCCCTGGATGACCCTGGCCGACTTCCGCAGCTATGTGGACACCCAGGAGCGGGCGGCGCAGACCTATGCTGATGTGGAGCGTTGGACCACGCTGAGCATCCTCAACAGTGCGCGCAGCAGCAAGTTCTCGACTGACCGCACCATGCA
>CAZBXG010000025.1:0-3385 GCA_964495925.1 uncultured Thiopseudomonas sp. | reverse complement strand
TCCGGATTGCCATCGACCCAGAGCAGGGTGCCGCCGGCAATCGCTGCCGGCATCGCCAGCAGGTTGAAGACCGGCACCATAATGGCCAGATAGGTGATGCCGCCAAAACCAAGACTGGTCCAGCGGTGGCGACGCAGCCAGTGCAGCATGGACGGCCAGCTCACCTGATTGTTGTCGGCAGGGTAGTCAATGTATTGCACCGCCATCATCCAGATATTGAACAGTAACCATAGCGGAGCGGCGATCAGGTTGACACCGGGAATCAGCGACAACACCAACAAACCTAGGGCACGGGGCAAAAAATATCCAAGCTTGCGTAACTCGCGTCCGATGGTGCGCGGTACCATCGCGGCCAGCTCTTTCCAGCTGAACGGTGGAAACGGATCTTTGCCACGGGCGACAATTTCGACTTTCTCGGCCAGAAAAGCGTTAAACGGTGAGGCGATCAGGTTGGCCAATGTGGTGAAGGTGAAAAACACCATCAACGCCACCAGTGCGACAAATAAAGGCCACAGCAGATAGTTCAAAAACGACAGCCAGTCCGGCAGACTGGGGATAAACGCATTGACCCAGCCATTGAAACGGCTGAAGGCAAACCAGAGCAGCCCGGCAAAGACCAGAATGTTGATCAGTAATGGCAGTACGACAAAACGACGCAGGCCGGGCTGATTGATCATTTTAAAGCCGGAGGCCAGATATTGCGGGCCAGAGAACGTATTAACAGACATAAACAGCTCTAAACAAACAGCTGCTTTGCCCCATGAGGGGTAGCAGCAAGAGGGAAAAAATCGGCTGGTTAGTGTACTCTTGGCTCACATTTTTTTACAGGGACAGCCAGCCGGCAACATGGCGATAAGACTGTAACCCGCTTGAAAAGTGCCCGTTAACTCCGGGCAACAACAGGAGAAACCTTATGTCTGAAGCGCGTCACGCCAAAGTAGTGATTCTGGGTTCTGGCCCTGCCGGTTATAGCGCAGCTGTTTATACCGCGCGCGCCAACCTCAAACCGTTGCTGATTACCGGCATGCAGGCCGGTGGCCAGCTGACCACCACCACCGATGTCGATAACTGGCCCGGTGGTGCAGAAGGCCTGACCGGCCCGGACCTGATGGCGCAGATGCAGGCACATGCCGAGCGCTTTGATACCAATATTGTGTTTGACCACATTCATACAGTGCAGCTGCAGCAACGTCCCTTCACCCTGATTGGTGATAGCGGCACCTACACCTGTGATGCGCTGATTATTGCCACCGGTGCCAGCGCCCGCTATCTGGGCCTGCCGTCAGAAGAAAACTTCAAGGGCCGTGGCGTGTCGGCTTGTGCCACCTGTGATGGTTTCTTTTATCGGGATAAGGAAGTGGTTGTGGTCGGTGGCGGCAACACTGCCGTGGAGGAAGCCATGTACCTGTCCAACATTGCCAGCAAGGTGATTCTGGTGCATCGCCGCGACACGTTCCGCGCTGAAAAAATCCTGCAAGACAAACTGCAGGCCCGGGTTGCCGAAGGCAAAATCGAGCTGGCGCTGAATGCACAGCTGGACGAAGTGCTGGGCGACAACATGGGCGTTACCGGCGTGCGTTTACGCAACAATGACGGCAGCACCCGTGAGCTGCAGGTTGAGGGTGTATTTATCGCCATTGGCCACTCACCCAATACCGAACTGTTTGCCGGTCAGCTGGAGCTGAAAGACGGCTATCTGGTGGTGAAAAGTGGTCGTGAAGGCAATGCTACCGCCACCAGCATTGAAGGTGTCTTTGCTGCCGGTGATGTGGCCGATGATGTCTATCGTCAGGCGATTACTTCTGCCGGTGCGGGCTGCATGGCTGCGCTGGATGCGGAAAAGTATCTGGATGCGCAAGGCTGATTGCTTGCGGATATAAGCTGGATACAAACAGGGCGCTATTTAAGCGCCCTGTTTGTTTTAACGGCGTATTAAACGCTGTCGGGTTGAGCGACAGGCTCACCTGCCAGATGCCGCTCATACTGATAACGCCAGCGGGTATAGTACAGCGCAGAGAGGAACAGCGAGACGCTGAAGATGGTTTCCAGTGCGCCGAGCCAAGCGCGGGACGGATCAATCCAGGCCAGCACGCCCTTGATGAAATACAGCGTCATCACAAAGCAGGCCCAGGCGTGCACTCGTGCCGAACCCAGCAGCATGCCGGGAATGACCAGTAGCAGTGGTGCCAGTTCAATGCTGGTAATCACCCAGGGACGTGCGCCGTGCAGGTCAGCAAACCAGTGGTTCCAGGCCACCAGCAGCACAACCAGTGCGAACACTAACAACAGGCTGATAATGTGTGCCGCCCGCATGCGTGGCTTGAGCCACTCCAGTGGCGGCAAGGGCTTGTCTTTCTTACGCGACACCGCCGGACTCCAGTTGCTTGGCCAGTTGTGCCAGACGACTCCCCAGGGCGACACACAGCTCTTGTTCGTGCTGGTCCAGCGGACGCTTGCTGTCGACACCGGCAAGGTGACTTGGGCCGTAGGGCGTGCCGCCGCTACAGGTTTCGGTCAGTGCGGTTTCGCTATAGGGCAGGCCGCAAATCAGCATGCCGTGGTGCATCAGGGGGATCATCATGCTGAACAGGGTGGTTTCCTGACCGCCGTGCAAGGACGAGGTCGAAGTAAACACGCCAGCCGGTTTGCCAATCAGCTCACCGGTCAGCCACAGGTTGAGTGTGCCGTCGAGAAAGTACTTCATCGGCGCGGCCATGTTGCCAAAGCGGGTCGGGCTGCCCAGTGCCAAAGCACTGCAATGCTTCAGGTCGTCCAGTGTGGCATAAATCGCACCGTCTTCCGGTACGGCAGGTGCCGGTTCGGACACTTCGGTGACCACCTTGGGTACGGTGCGGATACGGGCTTCCAGTCCTTGCTGCTCGACACCACGGGCAATCAGGCGAGCCATTTCTGCTGTCGCGCCATGGTGACTGTAATACAGCACAAGTACATAAGGCGCACTCATGACAGCACTTCCAGCAGCTTCTCGGTTGGGCGGCCAATCACGGCACGTTGGCCATTGCTCAGTACCGGACGCTGGATCAGGATGGGCTCACGAACCATGGCATCAACCAGCTGTTCTTCGCTCAGTTCCGGGTTGTCCAGTGCCAGCTTGGTGTAGGCCTCTTCGCCGGTACGCATCAGTTCACGGGCGCTCATGCCCAGTTTGTCGAGCAGTGACTTGATTTCAATGGCAGTGGGTGGCGTGTCCAGGTAGTGAACAACTTCCGGCTCGATGTTGCGCTCGCGCAGCAGTTCCAGACCATCGCGGGACTTGCTGCAACGGGGGTTGTGGTAATAGGTGTACTGGGTCATGGCATAGCCTCCATGGTTGAACATGCAGGCATTCTAGCAGGTCTTGCCGGTAGCGCACCGGGCAGCTGCG
>CAZBXG010000024.1:2377-22685 GCA_964495925.1 uncultured Thiopseudomonas sp. | reverse complement strand
AAAAGCATGCCTGGCACGATTCAGCCAGGTTTTTAGCCAAGACCACCAAAAGGCTTGCGCTTGAACAGACTATCCACACAAAGCAGGGTAGGCACTGCTCGCTCGCCAGCAGAAGCATTGGCCAAACGACAAGACGGTGGGACTGTTTTGTCGTAGTATGACTCGAAGGTCTAATTAAAGATTAGGCTGGTAAGGGTGACGAAAACATAATTATGTAGTAAAACTACATGTAAAGCTGAATCCAGGGCTTAAAAAAGAAGCGCGGACCAGCGTGTGGCCTGCAGCGGTGCGCCAGTTACAAGCTGGCAAGACGGAACAAACAGCATCAAACTGTTGTTTGCCTACACAGCCACTGTGCAGCGTTTCTGGAAACAACCATATTCAGGAGTCAATCATGCACGATTTAGATCCCGTTGAAACTCAAGAGTGGCTAGACGCCCTGAGTTCCGTTGAAGAACGTGAAGGCGAAGAGCGCGTTCACTACTTGCTGTCCCGTATGGGTGATCAGGCCAGTCATAGCGGTATCCGCTTGCCGCATGCCATTACCACCCCATACCGCAATACCATTCCGGTCACCCACGAAGCACGCATGCCGGGCGATCTGTTCATGGAGCGCCGCATTCGCTCGCTGGTACGCTGGAACGCACTGGCCATGGTCATGCGTGCCAACCAGGCTGACCCTGACCTGGGCGGCCACATTGCGACATTCGCTTCCAGTGCCACTCTGTACGATATCGGTTTCAACTATTTTTTCCAGGCACCGACCGAAGAACATGGTGGTGACCTGATTTATTTTCAGGGCCATGCTTCGCCGGGTATTTATGCCCGCGCCTTTCTTGAAGGCCGCCTGAGTGAAGAACAGCTGCTTAAATTCCGCCGTGAAGTAGACGGTGGTGGCCTGTCTTCCTACCCGCACCCCTGGCTGATGCCGGACTTCTGGCAATTCCCGACCGTTTCCATGGGGCTGGGGCCGATTCAGGCCATCTACCAGGCCCGCTTCATGAAGTACCTTGAGCATCGCGGCCTGATCCCTGCTGGCAAGCAAAAAGTCTGGTGTTTCCTCGGTGATGGCGAGACGGACGAGCCGGAAGCTCTGGGGGCCATTTCTCTGGCCGGACGTGAAAAACTCGACAACCTGATTTTTGTGATCAACTGTAACCTGCAGCGTCTTGATGGCCCGGTGCGCGGTAACGGTAAAATCATTCAGGAACTGGAAGGTAACTTCCGTGGTGCCGACTGGAACGTGATCAAGGTCATCTGGGGTCGCTTGTGGGATCCGTTGTTTGCCAAAGATACTGAGGGTGTCATGCAGGCACGCATGGAAGAAGCCCTCGATGGCGACTACCAGAATTACAAGGCCAACGACGGTGCCTTTGTGCGTAAAGACTTCTTCGGTACTGATCCGCGTCTGGCCGAGATGGTCGAAGACATGACCGATGACGAAATCTGGAAGCTGAACCGTGGCGGACATGACCCGTTCAAGGTGTATGCGGCCTATCACGCGGCAGTCAATCATGAAGGTCAGCCGACCGTGATTCTGGCCAAAACCATTAAAGGTTATGGTACCGGCAGCGGCGAAGCGCAAAACATCGCCCACAACGTGAAGAAAGTTGACCTCGACAGCTTGCGTAGCTTCCGTGACACCTTTGCCATTCCGGTGGATGATGACGAGCTCGAAGGCTTGCCGTTTTACCGTCCGGCGGAGCACAGCGCCGAGATTCAGTACCTGCGTAAAACCCGCGACAAGCTGGGTGGCCCGCTGCCGCAGCGCCGCCAGCGCAGCATGAGTATTCCCACGCCTTCGCTAGATGTGCTGAAAAGCATTCTGGATGGCAGTGGCGACCGCGAAGTGTCCACCACTATGGTGTATGTACGCATTCTGTCACAACTGCTGAAAGACAAGGATCTGGGCAGCCGCATTGTGCCGATTGTGCCGGATGAGGCACGTACCTTTGGTATGGAAGGCCTGTTCCGTCAGCTGGGCATTTATTCTTCGGTCGGCCAGCTGTACCAGCCGGTGGATAAAGGCCAGGTGATGTACTACAAGGAAGACGTCAAGGGTCAGCTGCTGGAAGAGGGCATTACCGAAGCCGGTGCCATGTCATCCTGGATGGCGGCAGCGACTTCCTATAGCCACTATAACCAGCCAATGTTGCCGTTCTACTCCTTCTACTCCATGTTTGGTTTCCAGCGTATTGGTGACCTGGCCTGGGCTGCCGGCGATATTCGAGCCCGTGGTTTCCTGCTCGGCGGAACTGCCGGACGCACCACACTGAATGGTGAAGGTTTGCAGCACGAAGATGGTCACAGCCATATTCTGGCCGGCACCATTCCGAATTGTCATACCTATGACCCGGCTTTCGGCTATGAAATGGCGGTGATCATTCGTGAAGGCATCCATCAGATGATGGAAAAGCAAAAAGATTGCTTCTACTACATCACCATGATGAACGAGGCCTACAAGCAGCCGGCGATGCCGCAGCGTGAACATATCGAACGCGACATCATCAACGGCATGTACCTGCTGGATGAAGACAAGCGTCAGAGTGGCCTGCATGTGCAGCTGCTGGGCAGCGGGACCATTTTACTGGAAGTGCAGGAGGCAGCAAAAATTCTGCGTGAGGAGTTTGGTGTCGGTGCCGATGTTTGGAGCGTGACCAGCTTCAATGAACTGCGCCGCAACGGTCTGGAAGTTGAGCGCTGGAACCGTTTGCATCCGCGTGAAACGGCTCGCCTGAGCCATGTTGAGGAATGCCTGAAAGGCCGTCAGGGTCCGGTGGTGGCTTCGACCGACTACATGAAACTGTTTGCCGACCAGGTACGTCAGTGGGTACCGCAGAACACTTATACAGTGCTTGGCACCGATGGCTTTGGCCGCAGCGATACCCGCAAGAAATTGCGTGACTTCTTTGAAGTTGATCGCTACTGGGTGACGATTGCCGCACTGGAAGCACTGGTCAAAGAAGGTCAGCTGGACGTGCAGGTGGTGATTGATGCCATGGCCAAGTTCGGTATTGATGCCAACAAACCCAACCCACTGGACTGCTAAGAGGAGAGAAGCGATGACTACTGAATTGATTCGCGTCCCCGACATCGGCACCGGTGAGGGCGAAGTGATTGAAATCCTGGTGAATGTGGGTGACAGCATCGAAGCCGAGCAGGGCTTGCTGACGCTGGAGTCCGACAAGGCCAGCATGGAAATTCCGGCCCCCAAGGCCGGGATTGTCAAAAACATCAAAATCAGGCTGGGTGACAAGCTGAAAGAAGGCGATGAGCTGCTGGAGCTGGAGGTGGACAGCGTTGCTGTTGAGCCGACCCCAGCAGCAGAGCCGACACCGGCTGAGCCCGTGGCAGAAGCTCCGGTTGCTGCATCTGCCGCTAGCGTTAGCGTGGCGACCCGCATCAAAGATGTCGAGGTGCCGGATATTGGCTCTGCCGGTAAAGCACGCGTGATTGAACTGATGATCAAAGCGGGTGA
The DNA here is from genome assembly GCA_964495925.1 of uncultured Thiopseudomonas sp. Lineage (GTDB taxonomy): Bacteria > Pseudomonadota > Gammaproteobacteria > Pseudomonadales > Pseudomonadaceae > Thiopseudomonas. Next base: position 19,207 of record CAZBXG010000024.1, on the reverse strand, counting down.
TACGGTCGAGGAGGAGCAATCACTGCTGACGCTTGAGTCCGACAAGGCCAGTATGGAAATCCCTTCGCCAGTGAGCGGCGTGGTGGTTGAAGTGCTGGCCAAAATGGACAGCGAAGTCAGCGAAGGCGACCTGATTTGTCGGATTGAGGTGAGCGAAAGCACACCGGTTGTCGAGCCTGTAGCCACTGTTGCATCAGCGCCCGCACCGGCGGCACCTGTGGCAACAGAGCCTGTGGTTCCGCAAGAAATTGCCGGTGGTCCGGCTTCGGTGGCTCCGGCCAGCAAACCCGAGGTCTGCAAACCTGGTGATGCCGGTGCTTGTGTACATGCAGGCCCGGCAGTACGCAAACTGGCGCGCGAGTTTGGTGTCGATCTGGCACAAATCAGCCCGACCGGCCCGCATCAGCGCATTCTGAAAGAAGATGTGCAGGAGTTCGTCAAGCAGCGCCTGAATGCACCTGCGACAGAAAGCCGTGGCGGCATGGGTATCGAGCCGATTCCTGAAGTTGATTTCAGCCGCTTTGGTGCTGTGCAGAATGTCCCCATGACCCGTTTGCAGCAAATTGGCGCGGCTAACTTGCACAGGGCATGGCTCAATATTCCGCATGTCACCCAGTTTGAAAGTGCTGACATTACCGAGCTGGAAGCCTTCCGTGTGACCCAGCGTGCGGTAGCGGAAAAGGCAGGTACCAAACTGACCGTGTTGCCGTTTTTGCTCAAGGCTTGTGCACACTTGCTCAGGGAGCTGCCCGAGTTCAACAGCTCGCTGGCGCCCAATGGCAAAGAGCTGATCATGAAGCAGTACGTCAACATCGGCTTTGCCGTGGATACGCCGGATGGTTTGCTCGTACCGGTGATTCGTGACGTGGACCAGAAGAGCCTGCTGCAGCTGGCCGCAGAGGCAGCTGACCTTGCAGAGCGTGCGCGCAGCAAAAAACTGTCGCCGGAGCAGATGCAGGGTGGCTGTTTCACCATCTCCAGTCTGGGGCATATTGGTGGTACCGGCTTTACGCCGATTGTCAACGCGCCGGAAGTGGCGATTCTGGGCGTATCCCGTGCCACCATGCAGCCGGTTTGGGATGGACAGGACTTTGCGCCACGGCTGATGTTGCCGTTGTCGCTGTCCTATGATCACCGTGTGATTAACGGCGCTGCGGCTGCCCGTTTCACTCGTCGCCTGGCGGATGTGCTGGCAGAAATTCGCAGCATGCTGCTGTAACTTTTAACACAGGAACAACCAAAGCCCCGCCATTGCGGGGCTTTGCGCGTTATCCGGCTGAGTGGTTTCAATTGCGATCGACCGGGCTGTGGTGATGATGTCAGTTTCCGCGACGGAATTAAAATTGTTCGTGCAGCAGTCTTGCAGCATGCAGCGTTTCGCCGGCTGATTTTAGCCAAACCCCTGCTGTCGCCAGGCTTCATAGATGGCCACGGCCACAGTGTTGGACAGGTTTAAACTGCGTGATTGTGGCAGCATGGGCAGGCGTATCCGTTGTTCCGGCGGGATGCTGTTGCGCACACTTTCCGGCAAGCCACGGGTTTCCGGGCCAAAAATAAAGGTATCCCCCGGCTGATAAGCCACTTCGGCATAACTGCACTGTCCTTTGGTACTAAATGCAAACAGGCGTGGGTGCTTGAGTGCGTCCAGACACTGATCCAGATTGGCATACTGTCGGACATCGGCAAATTCGCGATAGTCCATGCCAGCACGGCGCAGATGTTTGTCATCCAGCACAAAGCCGAGCGGTTCGATCAGGTGTAAACTGCAACCGGTGTTGGCACACAGGCGCATGATGTTGCCTGTGTTGGGCGGGATTTCCGGTTCAAAGAGAATGATGTGAAACATGGCGCGAGTTGATCCGCAAAAAAAAGCAGATTCTACACGGCGAAGGCCGGTATGGCGCTGGCGCATCAAGTTTTTTGCCAGTATCTGCCTGTTTGCCTTCATGGCTGGACTGATGCTGGGTAAGGTGCTCAAGCCTGACCAGAGCGGGCGGCCACAGCTGTTGACTGTAGATGTGGAAGAGTCAGGTTTGCGATTGTGCTTTTCGCGTTTGCCCAAAGCAGCGGTGATCAGCCAGGAGGGGGCTTTTGTCATGCTGCTGGCGGTCGTACCGGCTGTTGAGCAGGGGGGCACGTTGCAGCTGTCATCCGGGCAAGAGGCGAGTTGGCACTTGAAGGCACGCAGCGACGGTATGCAGCTGGGTATGATCGGACTGCAGTCAGTGCAAGGCCGTTGGCTCAAAGAAGCGGATGGCAGCCCGTGCATCCGGATCAGGATTCAGCCATCCGGTTGAGTTCCAGATATGAGTGCGGAACATTTTGTGTTTGCTGAATCAGTCGCGGGCTAACTGTCCTTCATCCGGCGCAGGTTGCTGATGACCGATTCCAGCGCACGGTCAAATAACAGGGCATCATCCAGCATGCGCAGCTCGCCGCGCTTGATGGCCAGTGCCAGGCCGTTCCGGTTTTTATCCAGCACTTTAAGGCCATGCCGGTTGACGAATATATAGCGGCCAGTCGCCCGGATGATCGCCGACAACTTGCAGCGAATGGCTGGCTCATGTTGTTGCTTCAGTTCAAACCAGCTGCCGGGACGCATCTGGTCGGCTTTGGCCATGGCGGGATCATCTTCTGGCAGCTCGGTTTCTTCTTCCTCTTCGCTCACGCTGTTTTCGTTGTCCGGCAGCTCCAGATCCTGGCTGATTTCGACCATGGCGGGTGTAGCCACTTCCTGATCTGCCAGTTCTTCGGCAACTTGCTGTAATGATTCGGGCAGCTCTTCGGGCGACAGATCAAGCGGGGCGCGCAGGCTGGTCTCCGGGGCAGCAGGGGTGTCAGTTGCTGCCTCTTCGGCACGGGCTAAAGTGCGTTTGAGTTGCTGAAAAGCCTGGATGTGCAAAACTTCCAGCTGGGTCAGCAGCAGCGAGGTGGCGAAAGGATCAAGTGCTGCTTCTTCAAAGCCTGTGCGCAACCGGCTGACCAGTTGTGGAATCATTTCTTTCAGCCGAATCCCATCGGTCTGTTCCTGATGTTCGCCCACACTCCAGATGAGGTCGTCGACCAGTTGCAAATTGCTGTGCCATTCGCTTGAGTCGTCGCCATGCTTGAGCAGGCGCAATAACAGCACCTGACTCCAGTTGTCTTGTAGCAGCTGAACGACGGTTTCAGGCAGGGTTTTACCAAGCAACCGCTGGTTGAGTTCCTGTTTGATCTGCAAGCGTGCTTGTTGTGTGCGCGCACGGCCTTCTTCTGCATCACGCACGCGCTGTTCGACGAGTTCACTGCGTCGGCGTTCGGTGCTGTAAAACTCGGTGAATTCCTGCAAGGTATCGGCAAAAATGACCGGGTCATCGGTGAACTCATTGAGTAGCCGGTAGACGATATCTTCCATTTTTTGTTGCAGCCGGTCCCGCTGGCGGCTGTCCTTACCGCTCCAGCCCAGCGCAGCCGAGCCCAGTTCGTTGAGCAGACGGCGGGCGGGGTGGTCGCTGCTGTTGAAAAAGCTTTGATCCATCACGGCAACTTTCAACATCGGGATTTGCAATCGGCCAATCAGTGCCTTGAGCGAGTCGGGCAGGGTGCGATCGTCGAGAATGAACTCGAACAGCATCGACACCAGGTTGATGGCATCATTGGCCATTTCGCCGATTACGCGGGGCTTTTGTGATTGCTGAGCAGCCCGCTGCAAAATGCTGTCGATCTGCTGGCGCACCAAATCACCAGACAGCTGTTGGCTCTGCATGTTGTGCTGTTGCAGGTGAGTCAGCAAACGCATCAGGTCAGCCGGGCTGACCGGAGTCGCGTTAGCGGGTGCGGCGGGAGACCGGGCTGTACCAAGCTCGCGCAGCAACAGCTGAATATCCTGGAAACTGATATTGCCAGCGGAAGCAGGGTCAGCCTGTTCAGCACCGATTTGCCGGCCAGCCATTTTTGTGGAACTGAGTGCAGAGGTGGTTTTTTTGCGGGCTCCGCGTGTATGCAAGTCGGGCAGCACACCGGCTTCAACCAGTATTTGGTTGCTGTCGGCATAGAGCAGACCTAGGTCTTCCAGCACGGAGCGTTCAAACAGCTTGAGCAAAATCAGCTTGATTTGCATGTTGTCAAAGCCCAGCTGATGCAGACCGTTGAGAAACAGCTGGCTCAGATTTGTTGGCCCCAGCGGGTTGTCCACCGATTGCAGCTCGCGTTGCAGCAGGTGGCCAAAACGTGCGTTCAGGTCATCAAGCAGGTCGGCATCATTGAACATCACCTTGCGTACCATGGTGCTGATTGCCACGCTTTCTTCCAGTTCGTCAGGCTGGACCAGTGTCAGGCTGTCACGGTCGGCTGGGGTGCTGCCTGCTGTTGCGCCGATGCGGAACTGTGTCAGGTGGGCAAATGATTCAGTCAGCTGTTGCAAATAACTGTGGAGCAGGTTGTTTTGCTTCAAGCGCAGTTCACGCATGGTTTCAAACAGGCTGTTTTGCTCTTGGTTATTGCTGGCGCGGTCTGCCATGTCAAACAGGGTGTCGTCGGCGCTGGTGAACAGCTCCTGCAACTGGCGCTTGATGAATACGCCGGCCAGGTCGCGGACACGAATCAAGGGTGCAGCCAGGTGGCCGGTGGCTGTTTTTGTACCGTGTTGTGCAAGGGAGACAACATGGGCTTTGTTTTGCATGGAGCCTCCAGGCAAAGAAACAATAAACTGTCGGAACGCACCATATTACAGGTAAGCGCAGAGAGTAGCAGAACTGGCAGCGGGTCGGCCTTGAGCAGTGTCAGGCTGACGTAGCTGATCCGGACTGGTGGGGCTACTCTTTGCCCGATAAAACCGGTGCTGTCTTGGCTGTGGTGGTGCCAACTCGGTCCGTTAGCCCGTATACTGTAGCGTTCTTGAATGGGAGTTTTCTATGGCAAATCTGGTCATTGAGCAGCTGCTGGACGAAGTACGTGATAATGTGCGCGTTGCCCTGGCTGAAGACATAGGTACGGGCGACATTACTGCCCAGTTGATTCCGGCTGACAAAGTGGTGCATGCGCGGGTGATTACCCGTGAAAATGCGACCGTATCCGGTGTGGAGTGGGTGAACGAAGTGTTTCGCCAGGTTGACAAGAGGGTCAGGGTGATCTGGCATGTGGCTGATGGCGACCGGGTGCAGACCAATCAGGTGCTGTTCGAGCTGGAAGGTCCGGCCCGTGCGCTGCTGACTGGTGAGCGTACCGCGCTTAATTTTATGCAAACCCTGTCTGCTGTGGCGACCCGTTGCCAGCAGTATGCCGATATGGTCAGCGGCCTGCCGGTCAAGCTGCTGGATACCCGTAAGACCATTCCCGGCCTGCGTCTGGCACAAAAGTATGCGGTGACCTGCGGCGGTTGTCATAATCATCGTATTGGTTTGTATGATGTTTTTCTGATCAAGGAAAACCACATCACCGCTTGTGGTGGTATTGCTGAAGCGGTCGAGACTGCACGTCGCATTGCGCCGGGCAAGCCGATTGAGGTTGAAGTGGAAAACCTCGAAGAGTTTAATTTGGCTCTGGCCACCAGTGCTGACATTATCATGCTCGATGAATTGTCTTATGATGACATGCGCGAAGCAGTGCGTATCAATGCGGGCAGGGTCAAACTGGAAGCATCCGGTGGCATTAATGACCAGACTTTGCGTGCGGTGGCTGAAACCGGTGTTGATTTTATTTCACTGGGTATTTTGACCAAGAATGTCAAAGCAGTGGATTTGTCCATGCGCATCACCCATGAGCTGTAAGCAGGCCTGAGTCTGCAATTTTGTAGACGTGCTGAGGAGCGGCTTTTAGCCGTGATCAGACTGTCCGGACGCCGATGATGCAACAGTATTGGAACTTTAACAGAGCAAGGTAAAAGCATGAGTAATACTCCAGTGGTCCGTCGCATGAATGCGGACGATGCCAACTTTTCTGCCGAACTGGACCAGCTGTTGAGCTGGGAAAGTGTTTCTGATGCGGAGGTCAACCAGCGGGTCATGGATATCATTGCCCGCGTGCGCAGTCATGGTGATCAGGCCGTACTTGACTTTACCCGCCAGTTTGACGGTCTTGAGGTTGAGCATTTCAGCCAGCTGGAGTTATCACAGGATCGGCTGCAACAAGCGTTGAACAATATTTCTGCCGAACAGCGTCAGGCTCTGGAAATTGCTGCCGAGCGGGTGCGTCGTTATCACGAGCATCAGCGTCAGGACTCCTGGCGCTATACCGATCCTGACGGCACCATGTTGGGCCAGCAGGTTAACCCGATTGATCGCGCGGGGATCTATGTGCCGGGCGGAAAGGCGACTTACCCGTCTTCCGTACTGATGAACGCGATTCCGGCCAAGGTCGCGGGTGTGGCGGAAATTATCATGGTTGTGCCAACGCCCAAAGGCGAAATCAACGAAATGGTACTGGCAGCCGCCGCGATTGCCGGAGTGGACCGCGTGTTTACCATCGGGGGCGCTCAAGCTGTTGCCGCACTGGCTTATGGCACCCAGAGCGTCCCGGCCGTGGACAAAATTGTCGGGCCGGGCAACATTTATGTCGCCACCGCCAAGCAGCTGGTGTTTGGCCGCGTCGGCATCGACATGATTGCCGGCCCGTCAGAAATTCTGGTGGTGTGTGACGGTAAAACTGATCCTGACTGGATTGCCATGGATTTGTTCTCGCAAGCCGAGCACGATCAGGATGCACAGTCGATTTTGCTCAGTCCGGATGCGGAGTTTCTCGACCAGGTACAAGAGAGCATTGAGCGTTTGCTGCCGACGCTGGAGCGTGAAGAAATTGCTCGTGTTTCCATGGCTGAGCGTGGCGCACTGATTCAGGTGCGTGACCTTGAGCATGCCGTCGAGGTGGCCAACCGCATTGCACCTGAGCACCTGGAACTGTCGGTGGAAGACCCGGAAGCCATGTTGCCGCACATTCGCCATGCCGGTGCCATTTTTATGGGTCGCTATACAGCCGAGGCGCTGGGTGATTACTGTGCCGGGCCGAACCATGTGCTGCCGACTTCCGGCACGGCGCGGTTCTTTTCACCGCTGGGCGTGTATGACTTTCAGAAACGTTCCTCGATCATTTATTGCACGCCTGAGGGCGCATCCGAACTGGGCAAAGTTGCTTCCGTATTGGCTCGTGGCGAGTCGTTGACCGCCCACGCGCGCAGTGCTGAATACCGGATTATCAAGGATTAAAGACAGATATGAGCAAGTTTTGGAGCCGTTTCGTGCATGACCTGGTGCCTTATGTGCCGGGCGAACAGCCGAAAATGACCAAGCTGGTCAAACTTAACACCAATGAAAATCCCTACGGCCCTTCGCCCAAAGCGCTGGCGGCCATGCAGGAGCAGGTGTCGGACAATCTGCGCCTGTATCCCGATCCGAATTGCGATCAGCTCAAGCAGGCCGTGGCCGATTATTACGACGTACAGCCCGCGCAAGTGTTTGTCGGTAACGGTTCTGACGAAGTGCTGGCGCATGCCTTTCAGGCATTTTTCCAGCAAGGCAAGCCGCTGCTGTTTCCTGATATCAGCTACAGCTTTTATCCGGTGTATTGCGGCCTGTATGGGGTTGAACCAAAGCAGATTCCGCTGGATGAGAATTTTGCCATCAACCTGAATGATTACCGGCAGGATAATGGCGGAATTATTTTCCCCAATCCGAATGCCCCGACCGGCCGCTTGCTGACACTGGATGCAATTGAGCAGCTGTTGCAGCACAACACCGAAACGCTGGTGTTGGTAGACGAGGCCTACATCGACTTTGGCGGCCAAAGTGCCATTACGCTGGTAAACAAATACCCGAACCTGCTGGTGGTGCAAACACTGTCCAAATCACGAGCACTGGCTGGCTTGCGTGTAGGTGTGGCAGTGGGGCATCCTGATTTGGTTGACGGGCTGGAGCGGATTAAAAACAGCTTCAATTCCTATCCACTGGATCGCGTAGCCATTGCTGGTGCGGCTGCTGCTTTTGCTGACCGCGAGTATTTTGAGCAAACCTGCAATAAAGTTATTGCCAGTCGCGAAGAAGTGGTCGGAAAGTTGACTGCGCTGGGGTTTGAGGTGCTGCCGTCGGCGGCCAACTTCGTATTTGCCCGCCATCCGCAGCAAGATGCTGCCGAGCTGGCAGGTAAACTGCGTGAACTGGGCATCATTGTGCGCCACTTTAAACAGGAACGGATTGAACAGTTTTTACGCATTACCATTGGCACTGATGAGCAAAATCAGGCCCTGATTGAGGGGCTGCAGGGGATTGTTGGCTAGTTTTAATAAAGGCCTGCTATCGCTGGCCTGAAAGCTTGCTTGATTCTGCTGCACATCACATCAGGTAGAATGCCTTCGACTATCGCTTTTTGTGGACAAATGCCATGCAAAATAAAGACAACCTGATCTGGATTGATCTGGAGATGACCGGGCTGGATACCAACAATGACCTGATCATTGAAATCGCCACCATTGTTACCGATGCCCAGCTCAATGTGCTGGCTGAAGGTCCGGTGATGGCCATTCATCAAAGTGATGAGATTCTGAACGGCATGGACGAATGGAATACCAATCAGCATGGCAAAAGCGGCCTGACCAAGCGGGTGCGGGAAAGCGCCGTCAATGAGGCGGCGGCGGAAGCGAAGACCATTGAATTCCTCAAACAATGGGTGCCTGAGCGTGCTTCACCCATGTGTGGCAACAGCATTTGTCAGGACCGCCGCTTTTTGCACCGCTGCATGCCGCAGCTGGAAGCCTACTTCCACTACCGAAACCTGGACGTATCCAGCCTGAAAGAGCTGGCCCAGCGCTGGGCGCCGGATGTGGCCAAAGGCTTTAAAAAAGGTGATGCCCATCTGGCCATGGAAGACATCCGCGACTCCATCGCCGAACTGCGTTATTACCGCGAACACCTGATGAAGTGCTGATACGGGCTTGGCCAACCTGTTGCAAGGGTGCCCATAAGGAAAATGAGTGCAAGCATGCCGGTCTGCTTGAGCTTGAAAGCACAAAGAGGTGAAGCCGTACTGTGCTTGTTAACCGAAAGGGATGTCTGGCCGGGCGTTAAGCCCTGAACTCCGGATCGCGCAATTAATTCGCTCCAGCAGGTTCTACACAGAGTCATGTCTGTGCAGAACCTGCTGAAGATCGAATATCTGCTACGGAGCCAGTGGCAGCTTACTGCGTATTTGTTCAACCAGATTGTTCATTGAAACAGCATCGTGGGTGAATACCGTTTGGCTGTATTGCAGCTCTTCGGCGGTCAACGGCTGACGGCTGGCTTGTTGGGCGGCAATCACTTCTGGCGTGGCATCGGACGGATCGGTTCCGGCGGCCTGCCGCTCCAGCAGCCAGTCATTAATTACTTGTTCAGGTGCCTGACAGTCCAAAATCAGCAAGGGTACGCCACTGCTTTGGGCGACTTCCGCTGCCAGCTGGCGCTGTTCCTGTTGCAGGTAGGTGGCGTCGATTACCACTGGAAAACCTGCTTGCAAGGCAGCCAGTGCCTGCTGGTGCAGGTGGGCATAGGTCTGTGCTGTCATCGACGGACTATAAATGCCTTCGTTAAGCGGGTTGCCGGCATCCTGTTGTTGGCCAAACAGGCGCTTGCGCTCCACATCCGAGCGCAGGCGTAGCGCACCGAGTTGCTCGACCAGCTGCATTGCGACAGTGCTCTTGCCGCATGCCGAGACGCCGTGGGTTATGGCAAGAAAGCGTATCGGAATGGCGCAATAGCTCTCGGCCAGACTGGTATAGCTGCGGTATTGGCGCAGGACTTCAGCTTGTATTGCCGGATCGCTTTCCTGTCCGATACGGAACAGGTTGACCTTGGCGCGAACCATGGCGCGATAGGCTTTATAAAAACCAATCAGCGGCAGACACTGATAGTCGCCGGTTTGTTCCAGCCAGTTGTTGGCGAAGCGGTTGGCCAGATCATGCAGGCCACGGTCTTCCAGGTCCATCGCCAAAAAGAAAGCATCGCAGGCAATATCAATCAGCCGGAATGGCTCGTTGAATTCGATGCAGTCAAACAGCACCACTTCACCGTCCAGCATGGTGGCGTTGCCAAGGTGGATGTCGCCATGGCATTCACGGATGGAACCATTCTGGCAGCGTTGTTCTAACAGGGGCAGCAGGCGTTGAAAGCTGTCCTCAGCCCAGGCTTCAAGCGCATCCAGCTGTTGCAGATCCTGCTTTTCGGACAGCAGCGGGCGAATTTGTTCAAAGTTTTGTCGTACCGGTGCCATAATGGCCGCCGGTTGCGCCAGGGGGTGATCGCTGGCAACTACAGGTGCCTGCTGGTGAAAACGGGCAATCTGGCTGGTCAGGGCATCAATGTCACTGGCGCCCAGCTCACCACGTTGCAGGCGCTGGTCCAGCAGCTGCTCTTGTGGAAACTGGCGCATGCGAATGGCATATTCAATGGCTTCGCCCTGGCCATTCAGTTGGGGGGCTTCAGCGCTACCGGTAATCGCGATGACATCCAGATATAGGTCGCTGGTCAGCCGCTGGTTGAGACGGATTTCCTCATGACAGAAATGCTTGCGTGCTTCCAGGCTACTGAAATCGAGAAAGCCAAAATTGACCGGTTTTTTGATTTTATAGGCATAGGGGCCGGTCAGGATTACCGTGGAAATATGGGTTTCGATAACACGGATGTCACTGGTTTCATGCGGGTAGAGCGCCGGATTTTGCAGGGCTTTGATCAGGACTTGGTTCACGATTCTTCCTTAACGATGAGGCGAATGCCGCATTATGGCAATTGCACACGGCGGTGCAAAGGAAAACACGGGTTTTAACATGGTAGGGTTATGAGCAAGCGGCAGATAAAAGGCAAGAAAAAGGCGGACAGCAAACGAAAATTCAGCTGGCTGGGGCTGTTGTTCAAACTGGCGCTGGTGGGTGCCGTAGTGCTGGCCGGCTATATGATTTATCTCGATGCCATCGTGCAGGAGCGCTTTGCCGGCAAGCGCTGGACGGTACCAGCCCGGGTGTATGCCCGTCCGCTGGAGCTGTATGCCGGCCAAAAGCTGCAGCAGCAGGACTTTATTACCGAGCTGCAGGCACTGGGATATCGGCGTGTCACTGCAGCACAGCGGCCCGGCAGCATGTCGGTCAATGGCAATCAGGTGGAACTGCATACCCGTGGTTTCAAGTTTTATGATGGCAATGAGCCTGCACAGCGTATTCGTGTGCGCTTTGCGGGTGGTCAGCTGGCCGGACTGAGCAAAAGTGATGGCAGTGCCCTGGCGGTAGCCCGGCTGGAGCCGCTGTTGATTGGCGGACTGTATCCGGCACACCAGGAAGACCGCATTCTGATTCGGCTGGAAGATACGCCGGGCTATCTGATTCAGGCGCTGACTGTAGTGGAGGACCGTGATTTTTTTGAGCATCATGGTGTGTCTTTGCGCTCGATTGGTCGTGCCATGTGGGTCAACGTGGCGTCTGGCCAGTTGCGGCAGGGCGGCAGTACATTGACCCAGCAGTTGGTGAAGAATTTTTTTCTAACGAATGAGCGCACGTTGAGTCGCAAAATCAACGAAGCCCTGATGGCAGTCTTGCTGGAACTGCATTATGACAAGGAAGAAATCTTGCAGGCGTACCTGAATGAGGTTTTCCTGGGCCAGGACGGCAATCGTGCAGTGCATGGCTTTGGGTTGGCCAGTCAGTATTATTTCAGTCAGCCGCTGGCAGAGCTGGAGGTGCATCAGGTTGCTTTGCTGGTAGGCATGGTCAAGGGAGCATCGTTTTATAATCCGCGACGACATCCTGAGCGAGCCACCGAACGCCGTAATCTGGTGCTCGACATGCTGGCAGAACAGGGTGCAATCAGCACCGAACAGCTGACGGCTGCCAAGCAGCAGCCGCTAGGTGTCACTCGTCAGGGTAGTCTGGCCAATACCGGTTATCCGGCGTTCATGGATCTGGTCAAACGTCAGCTGCGTGAAGACTATCGCGAGCAAGATTTAACCGAAGAAGGCCTGCGCATTTTCACCAGCATGGACCCGGTGCTGCAAATGAAGGCCGAGCAGGCGGCAACCGAAGCGTTTGCCCGCATGAAAGGCCGTTCAGGCATCGACCAGGTCGAGGCAGCCATGGTTGCCGTGCGGCCAGGCAGTGGTGAGGTGCTGGCCATGCTGGGAAGCCGTCAACCAAGGTTTGCCGGCTTTAACCGTGCGCTGGATGCAGCACGCCCCATTGGCTCACTGGTCAAGCCAGCTGTGTATCTGACAGCCTTGGCCAAGCCCGAGCGTTACACGTTAACCAGCTATTTGCAGGACACCAGTTTTAGCGTACGTGATGCCAAAGGACGTGACTGGAAACCGCAAAACTATGATCGCAAGGAGCACGGGACTGTTTTCCTGTATCAGGGACTGGCGCAGTCGTACAACTTGTCGACGGCCCGTTTGGGTATGGATGTCGGTGTTGGCGAGGTGCTGAAAACTGCCCGTCAGATGGGGGCAGATCATGACTGGCCGGCGTTTCCGTCCATGCTGCTGGGTGCCGGCAGCCTTACACCGTTGCAAGTAACCCAGATGTACCAAACGCTGGCCAACAACGGCTTCCATACGCCCTTGCGTGCCATTCATAATGTACTGACTGCCGAAGGCGAGCCGCTGGGGCGCTATCCGTTGCATGTTGAACAGCGTTTTGCTGCCGGGCCGATATATCTGGTGCGCGAGGCGATGCGTCGTGCCATGACCGAAGGTACCGGCCGCTCGGCCTATAATCGTATTCCGCAAAGCCTGCGGGTCGCCGGAAAAACCGGGACAAGTAACGATTTGCGTGACAGCTGGTTTGCTGGTTTTGCCGAGGACCTGCTGGCGGTGGTCTGGATGGGGCGCGACGATAACGGTAAAACCTCATTGACAGGAGCCACAGGAGCGTTGCGGTTGTGGTCCGAGTTGATGCGTACAGCTGCACCCGCTTCGCTAGACTCACAATTACCGGATAGCGTCAGCGAGGTTCTGGTTGATCCGGAGCAGGGGTTGCAAGTGCATGAGCCTTGTTCGGGCGTGGTACGCATGCCTTATATCAGGGGCAGTGAACCGGGCTATGGCAGCTATTGTGGAGTCCTGGTGCAGGAGGGGCCATCAGCCGGAAGCGGTTCCGCTGGTGATGAAAACAAAATCAAAGGCTGGCTGAAGGGCTGGCTAAACCGTTGATGACAGCGTTTAATGCTCAGATTAGCGCGTGAGCGAATGAGTATTGGCAAGGAGGGTTGCATGAAAAAGACAATGTGTGCAGTGCTGTTGGGTGCTGGTGTGCTGGCTGGTTGTGCCAGTCATTCGCCACGGGAAATTCCGGTGGTGGAGTCCGGCACCCGGCTTTCGCCGGGACCGTTGCGTGATGTGGGTGGTACGCCGTCAGTGACGGGTGAGCAGGAAAATCAGGTGGTGACAGTAATGACGCCACCGGAAGCCGGCTTGCCAGCAATTGCCGCAGGCGAGATGCCATCAGCACCCATTCAGCCGGACAGTGGTAACCAGGTGGTTTTCGAGGCCCCGGCAGTGATTCATTCAGAACCGGTGGTAGCCGCTGCTACTCCGGTAGTCAGCGCACCGGTGCAGGCATTGCTGACTACAGCGCAACAGCAGCGGGCACAAGGGGACTTGAACGGCGCAGCATCCAGTCTTGAAAGAGCCTTGCGTATCGCTCCACAGGAGCCGCAGGTGTTGTACCGGTTGTCTGAAATTCGTCTGATGCAGGGCGATGCCGCACAGGCCGAGCAACTGGCTCAGCGTGGCTTAAGCAATAGTAGTGGCCGCCCGGCGCTGCAGGCCGGCTTGTGGGACCTGATTGCCGAAGCTCGCGACAAACAGGGCAACAGCCAAGGGGCTGCGGAGGCCCGTCAAAAAGCCAGGGCCTTTATGTAATGCTGCAGATTCATGAGCTGGCCGATTGTTTACTGGAGATTGAGGCGGAATTACGCCGGCTGGAGTGGTGGGACAGTGAGCCGCCTTGCGCGGACTTGCTGGCCAGCACCCAGCCGTTTTGTGTTGACACGCTGACGTTCGAGCAGTGGCTGCAGTGGATATTTTTGCCGCGGATGAAACTGCTGCTGGAGCAGGCAGGTGAGCTGCCGGTCCGCTCGGCCATTACAGAAATGGCCGAGGTTACTTATGGACATATACCCGGCAAAACAGTTAATTTGCGCCGATACCTGAAGCGTTTTGACCGTTTACTGGAGCGCCATGGCCAGCGCCCAAGTTGATAAGGGTTTTACGGCTTCAGTTGCCGCTGCAGAATTCGCGAATTTTTTCTTCCGATTCACGTATGCGTTTTTGACGCTCTTCTTCGCTTAGACGTACAGTTTTACCGTCAACTTCGCTCATCAGGCGAGGATTGTTGTTGAGTTGGGATAGTCGGGTTCGCATGCCCTGGCAAAATGTTTTTAGTTGGGCCTGTTCCTGCGCGACTTGCCGTTTTACTTCGGCATCAATCTTTTTTTGTTGCTGGTCGGTGTTGTCTGCGGCCGCTGACTGACTGGTGCCTGGCGAAGTAGCAGGAGCACCCTGGCTGCGGCTGTTAAACTGCTGAGTGTCCTGGCCTGCAGGAGGCCGTGAACCAAAGTGGGTTTGCCCTTGCTCGTCCACCCATTTGTAAATGGTGGCAGCTGACACACCTGTCGCGCTGCACAGCAACAGTCCGGCAAACAGCATTGCTGAAGGTAACCGCATTGTTTCAGTCCTGTACAAGATAACAACGGCTGATGGTACAGCATTTGGTCGTCAGATTTATGCATGAAAATTGCGAACTGAGCAGCAAAAAAACAAATAACTTGCAATGTTGTTGAAAAGCGTCCTGTTTTTGTGGTCATGGCTTGACTTGCAGGGCAGAAATCTCAACAATCCCTCTTTAAATTGCTGCAGGCCTCAAAAAGGTGGGCGCAAACAGATTCAGATACAGGTACATATCGGTGCCTTTCGCTATACCCGTTCGCGTTACCTCGTGCTGGGTGGGAAATTCCAGGTGGAATTTCTTTAGCTGCTGGCCTGCATAAGGCAGATGACCGGCGATCACCATCGCCCGGGTCAACGTGCAGCAACCATATACAGAGTGCTCTTCCGAGCATAGTTCTGGCGTATTAGAGGTGTTTACTGTGGAATTGTTATCCGGCGCTGAGATGGTCGTCCGCTCTTTGCGAGACGAAGGTGTCAAATATATTTATGGCTACCCAGGTGGTGCCCTGCTGCACATTTACGACGCACTGTTCAAAGAGAACGAGCTGACGCATATTCTGGTTCGTCACGAGCAGGCCGCTACGCATATGGCTGATGGCTATGCACGCGCAACCGGCAAGGCCGGTGTCGTGCTGGTGACATCGGGTCCGGGCGCTACCAACGCGATCACTGGCATCGCAACCGCTTACATGGACTCTATTCCCATGGTGATCATTTCCGGGCAGGTGCCCAGTGATGCCGTGGGCACTGATGCGTTCCAGGAAACCGACATGGTGGGTGTATCCCGCCCGATCGTGAAGCACAGCTTTATGGTCAAGCATCCGGCGGAAATCCCGGAGGTGATCAAAAAGGCGTTTTATCTGGCCGAGTCAGGCCGTCCCGGTCCTGTTGTGGTTGATATCCCCAAGGATATGACCAATCCGACCGACAAGTTTGAATACAGCTATCCGAAAAAAGCCAAATTGCGTTCCTATGCGCCGCCGACCCGTGGTCACTCTGGTCAGATTCGCAAAGCGGTTGAGATGCTGTTGGCAGCCAAGCGCCCGTTGTTGTATGCAGGTGGTGGCGTGGTTTTGGGTCAGGCTGCGCGCCAGATGACCGAACTGGCCAAAGCGTTAAACCTGCCGGTAACCAACACCCTGATGGGTCTGGGTGGTTATCCGGGTACTGATCGCCAGTTTCTCGGCATGCCTGGCATGCACGGCAGTTATACTGCCAACCTGGCCATGCACCACTGTGATGTGTTGTTTGCTGTCGGCTCACGTTTTGATGACCGCGTAGTTAATGGGGTTGAGCAATTCTGTCCAACCGCAAAAATCATTCACATTGATATTGATCCGGCAACCATCTCCAAGACCATCAAGGCTGACATTCCGATTGTTGGTCCGGTCAACACTGTGCTTGACGACATGCTGGCAGAATTAAAAAGCATGAACGTCAAGCAGGACCAGAATGTGGTGGCCAGCTGGTGGAAGCAGATTGACGAGTGGCGTGGCAGTGGCCGCCTGTTCCCTTACAACGAGGGTGACGGTAGCATCATCAAGCCGCAAACCGTGATCGAAGCGTTGATGGAAGTGACGGGCGGCGATGCGTACATTACTTCCGACGTTGGCCAGCACCAGATGTTTGCTGCGCAGTATTACCGTTTTGACAAACCCAATCGCTGGATCAACTCCGGCGGGCTGGGAACCATGGGCTTCGGTTTTCCGGCGGCCATGGGCATCAAGCTGAGCTTCCCGGAAGAGACGGTCGCCTGTGTCACCGGTGAAGGCAGTATCCAGATGAACATTCAGGAGTTGTCGACCTGTCTGCAGTACGATCTGCCGGTCAAAATTGTCAACCTGAACAACGGTGCGCTGGGCATGGTTCGCCAATGGCAGGACATGCAGTACAACAGCCGTTACTCGCACTCTTACATGGAATCCCTGCCTGACTTCATCAAGCTGGCTGAGGCGTATGGGCATGTGGGTATCCGCATTACCGACCTGAAAGACCTGAAGCCGAAGATGGAAGAGGCCTTTGCCATGAAAGACCGTCTGGTGTTCCTGGATATTCAGGTGGATACCAGCGAACACGTTTACCCCATGCAGATTCGTGGCGGCGCAATGCGCGACATGTGGCTGAGCAAAACGGAGCGTACCTGAACATGAGACACATTATTTCACTGCTGATGGAAAACGA
>CAZBXG010000024.1:0-2277 GCA_964495925.1 uncultured Thiopseudomonas sp. | reverse complement strand
TCCATTGTCGAAGTGGTGCGTAGCGGTGTTACCGGCATCGCCCGTGGCGACAAGGTTTTGAGTCTTTAATTTCAATTTAACCCGGGGTACAGCTTGCCCCATCAAAGGAGCAATTCATGCAAGTTTATTACGACAAAGACTGTGACCTGTCTATCATTCAGGGCAAAAAAGTTGCCATTATCGGTTACGGTTCCCAGGGTCATGCCCATGCCTGCAACCTGAAAGACTCCGGTGTTGATGTCACCGTAGGTCTGCGTGCAGGTTCCAGCTCCATTGCTAAGGCTGAAGCCCACGGTCTGAAAGTTGCCGAAGTTGCCACTGCTGTACAGCAGGCCGACGTAGTCATGGTCCTGACTCCTGACGAATTCCAGGGTCAGCTGTACCGTGAAGAGCTGGAGCCAAACCTGAAAAAAGGTGCAACCCTGGCATTCGCTCACGGTTTCTCCATTCACTACAACCAGGTTGTGCCACGCGCTGACCTCGATGTCATCATGGTTGCGCCGAAAGCACCGGGCCATACCGTTCGCTCCGAGTTTGTTCGTGGTGGTGGCATCCCTGACCTGATCGCTATTTATCAGGATGCCAGCGGCAATGCCAAAAACGTTGCCCTGTCTTATGCCAGCGGTGTGGGCGGTGGCCGTACCGGTATTATCGAAACCACATTTAAAGACGAAACCGAAACCGACCTGTTCGGTGAGCAGGCCGTACTGTGTGGTGGTACCGTTGAGCTGGTCAAGGCTGGTTTTGAAGTACTGACCGAAGCTGGTTATGCTCCGGAAATGGCTTATTTTGAGTGCTTGCACGAGCTGAAGCTGATTGTTGACCTGATGTTCGAAGGCGGTATCGCCAACATGAACTACTCCATTTCCAACAACGCTGAGTACGGCGAGTACGTCACCGGTCCGGAAGTAATCAACGAGCAGTCCAAAGAAGCCATGCGTAATGCGCTGAAGCGTATCCAGAACGGTGAATATGCAAAAATGTTCATTAGCGAAGGTGCAACCAACTATCCGTCCATGACTGCATGGCGTCGTAACAACGCTGCGCACCCGATCGAGCAGGTTGGTGAAAAGCTGCGTGCCATGATGCCCTGGATTGCAGCCAACAAGATTGTGGACAAGAGCAAGAACTGATTGCTCTCCACTTGAAAACGCGGCCTTCGGGCCGCGTTTTTCTTTTGTGGTTAAAAATGCGGTAAAATCTGCAGCAATCGAAAGTATGGTTTGATGGAACGGCAAGTTATGAGCAAAAAAACACAAACAGGCAAAAATGATGCGGAGCGGGTGCTGGAAAGCATTCTGCCGATTGGCGAGCACGAGGAGGAGGGGCGTGATGAGGAGGGGCGTAAAGTGCGCCACCGAGGTGTCTACTTGTTGCCCAATCTGTTCACCACGGCCAACCTGTTTGCCGGGTTTTACGCGATTATTTGCGCCATCAACGGCGATTTTTATATTGCCAGTGCGGCGATTTTTGTTGCGATGGTGCTGGATGGCCTGGATGGACGTGTGGCCAGAATGACCAATACGCAAAGTGCTTTTGGCGCTGAATATGACTCCATGTCAGATATGGTGGCGTTTGGTGTAGCGCCTGCGTTGCTGTCGTATAAGTGGGCTTTGTCCGAGCTGGGTAATGTTGGCCTGGCGGTCGCTTTTATTTATGCAGCTTGTGCCGCACTGCGTCTGGCACGCTTTAATACCCAGATTGGCGTGGTAGACAAACGCTGGTTTATTGGCCTGGCCAGTCCGGCAGCAGCCGGGGTTGTTGCGGGGCTGGTGTGGGCAATTAGCGAACATGATGTGTATGGTAAAGATATGCCGATGATTGCCGGATTGCTGTTTGCCGCAGTAGTGGCGGTGACCGGTCTGCTAATGGTCAGCAATATCAAATACTACAGTTTCAAGGACCTGGATCTGAAAGGGCGGGTACCATTTGTTGTCATGCTGGTTGCTGTGCTGGCGTTTGCGGTTGTGTTCAGTGATCCGCCGCGGGTTTTGCTACTGTTATTTATCGTCTATGCGGTGTCTGGGCCGATTAATCTGGCATTGCGCTTGCGTCGGATCAGAACAAAGCTTTAAAAAGAGTTGACGAATAGTTTTTCCGGTGTAGAATGCGCACTCCTTTCAACGGGCCGCTGGATTCGGTGGCCACCGCAGCGAAAAGAAATTTTCAAAACGGGGTTGACAGAAAGATTGGCGGATCTATAATACGCAGCCTCAGTTGATACGCAGTATGCGAATCGCTGAACAGTTCTTTAATAATTTAATCAAGCAATTCGTG
>CAZBXG010000023.1:4766-23697 GCA_964495925.1 uncultured Thiopseudomonas sp. | reverse complement strand
TCATATCGGGCAAAACCGCTTGGCAAAGTTTTGCTGTTATCTTTGTTATAACTTACGTTGTTAAAGCACCCCATGCCCATCATGTTGCACAGCTGGGCACGCTTATCTGTTGCCTTGTGCCGGTCGGCACGTGCCCCGGTCACCAGCTTGTCAGCAGAACTCATCACCCAAGTGCTTTCAGCAAACACGCCCCACTGGCTAAACTCAGCGTCTTTTTTCATCGACTGTTGCTTATAAACACCCGCGCCTCCTTTACGAGCACGGTGTTCATTTTTTTGTGCATCTACACCTGCCACTAGCTCAAAACTCTCCCACTGCCAGGTACTTTTCAAACGCGCGCCCAAAGTACGACGGTCAACCTGACTGACGAATGGGTTACGCATGTTCGCCATGGGCGAGTTGGCATCAGGTGTACGCAGTTTGTAGTTATCCATAGTGTGGTCGGCATAGTTGTAATACACCTGTGCTTCCACGGTTTTCCAGGTGTCACCCAAATTTTCCTGTTTGTAGCGCAGGCCCAGGCTTTCGCGCTTGAACTGGGTACCGTCCATGCCACGTCCGGCGTAACGTGATTCACCATCGCCCGTGCCACCGGTCAGCTCCAGCAAAGTATCCTCGTTTGGCGTCCAGCCAATCGCCACATCAGTGTTCCACTTGTTCCAGCGCGACGGTACCCGCTTGTTGTCGCCATCATTGTAATCATGAGCTTTCGAGGCATTGCCCATCAGGCGTACATAGCCTTCACTGTTGCCGATGGCTGCATCCAGGTTACGGTCAAAGCGACGATTCGACCCAACCAGCACATTGGCGTCAATACGCATGCCAGCCTCATCAAACTGCTCTGGTCCACGCTCGAACAACACCGTCGCAGCCGAGTTGCCCGGCCCCCATTGCACACTTTGCGGCCCTTTGATTACGGTCAGCCTGTCGTAAGTTTCCGGGCTGATATAGGAGCTTGGCGAGTCCATCCGGCTCGGGCAGGCCCCCAGCATTTCGCCACCATTGGTCAGCAGCTTCAGACGTGAGCCAAACATGCCGCGAAATACCGGATCACTGTTGACACCACCGCTGCGCAGGGCAGAAAAGCCCGGAATGGTTTTCAGATAATCCGCACCATCACTGGCCGGTACCGGTTGGCGCGGCAGCTTTGGATCAGTCACCACCACTCCCGGTGACTGCTGGGCTACACCGGTGACTACAGCAGTGGGTAAATAAGTGGTGTTGCTTTCATCGGCCTGTACCTGACTGGCAACTGCCAGCAGCACAGCCACGGCCAGTGGCTGCTGCTTGAAAATATTTTTTCGCATATGTTTCCCTGTGAAGCACTGACGCGCAGCGCTCCCCTCAACAAGAACTGTTCAAATAATGTTGGGTCATGTAGCCGCCACCTTGCATCGAGTTCCCCCCAGCGAGTACCAACAAGGTATCGACAGACATGAAATAACAAGGCGGCAAGCAGATCAGGCAAACAATGGTGGTGCACGCGGACATGCGTGCGATTGCAGAGTTTCAGTATGAAAAGTGGCGGTATAGCGCCGCACCGGACGCGCAACCGGTGGCATGAACAATGCACACAGCAGCGCCAGCATCAGGGCCGGGCTCAGCGTTAGCAATTCGCAATAGCCACACATGTTCAGGTTATTCACCCAGTCGGGCAATTTCTGATTGGGTTTATGCCCCATCATCGCGTGATGATCGGCATGCTCCGCGTCAGCGGATAATATCAGTGGCTCTGTCAACTGCTCCTGCATCAGTTGTTGCTGGTAAGGTTTGACCGGCACCATGATCCCCTGAGCCCCTGAAATCAGCGGCCCCAGATGCATCATCAGCACGGCAAAACAGCCGAGCCAAAATGCAATATGGAAAAACAGCCGTCTTGGCACTGAGTACTCCAGCAGAGAAAACTACACGCTATACAAAATACCACTATCAGCAAAATTGATGGTGCGACCAAATGGCGCAAGAATATCTTTCTTGCAATTTATTTGATTTGGCGCAAAAAAAGCAAACAATCTCGCACACAAACAGTGCCCACTACCAATTTTATAAACCTTATTGCAATAAAAACTGCACATTAGTAAATTCAATGCCAGCTATGGCCTGATCCGGCCCCTTTTGTGCAATAAAACCTCAAAAAGGCATTCCCAATGAGCATGTTGAAAAATCCGGCAACCAAGTACCGCGCCTATCCTGTCTTGAATCTCCCCGACCGTACCTGGCCCAACCGTATTCTGACCGAAGCCCCGATCTGGTGCAGCTCGGACCTGCGTGACGGCAACCAGTCACTGATCGAGCCAATGAGTCCGGACAAAAAACTGCGCTTTTTCAACACGCTGGTTGAAGTGGGCATCAAGGAAATTGAAGTTGGCTTCCCCTCCGCTTCGCAGACCGACTTCGACTTTGTTCGTTTGCTGATCGAAGATAATCTGGTGCCGGACGACACCACCATTCAGGTACTGACTCAGGCACGCGAAGACCTGATCGCCCGCACTTTCGAATCCCTGCAAGGTGCTAAAAAAGCCATTGTGCACGTGTACAACGCCACTTCACCGGCGTTTCGCAAAATCGTCTTTAATCAGGACAAGAAAGGTACCAAGGCACTGGCCGTGCACGCCGCCCAGTTGCTGAAAAAATACGCCGCACAGCAGCCGGATACCGACTGGCGTTTTGAGTATTCGCCAGAAACCTTCAGCGCGACCGAGCCAGAGTTCGCCGTCGAGGTATGCGATGCAGTCAGCGAAGTGATCCAGCCCACCGCTACGCACAAGCTGATTTTCAACTTGCCGGCCACGGTTGAGGTCGCCATGCCCAATGTATATGCCGACCAGATCGAATATTTCTGTCGCCATATCAAACAGCGGGAAAACATTGTCGTTAGCCTGCACACCCACAACGACCGCGGTACCGGCGTCGCAGCCAGTGAGCTGGGCCTGCTGGCCGGTGCCGACCGGGTTGAGGGCTGTCTGTTTGGCAACGGCGAGCGGACCGGCAACGTGGATCTGGTCAATCTGGCTCTCAACCTCTATACCCACGGTATTGATCCGCAGCTGGATTTTTCCGATATCGACAAAGTTCGCAAAGTGGTGGAGGAATGCAACCAGCTGCCCGTCCACCCGCGCCACCCCTATGTCGGCGATCTGGTACATACAGCCTTTTCTGGCTCGCATCAGGATGCAATCCGCAAGGGCTTTGCGCAACAAGACCCGGACGGCATCTGGGAAATTCCTTACCTGCCAATTGATCCCGCCGACATTGGCCGCAGTTATGAAGCCGTAATTCGCGTTAACAGTCAGTCTGGCAAAGGCGGCGTCACCTATTTGCTGGAGCAGGAGTATGGCATCCAGATGCCGCGCCGGATGCAGATCGAGTTCAGTCAGGTAATCAAGGAAGAAACCGACCGTTCCGGCAGCGAAGTCAGCGCACTGCAAATTTATAATTTGCTTGACACCCACTATTTGCAGGCACAAACACCTTACGCTTATCAAACCCACAGCCTGCAAGAAAGCGGCGGTGAAAGTCGCCTGCAAGTGACTGTCAACAAAAATGGCCAGCCCTTGCAGCTCGATGGCACCGGTGGTGGCCCGATTGCCGCACTGGCAGACTGTCTGCCGGAAAATATTGAAGTGATGGACTACAACGAACACGCCATTGGCAGCGGTAGTGACGCCAAGGCAGTGGCCTATATTGAGCTGCGCCAGGACGGCGGTCGCCCGGTGTTTGGCGTCGGGATTGACCGTAATATCAGTACAGCCAGCATCAAGGCTCTGTTCAGTGCGCTAAACCGCAGTCTGGCATAAAGCCAACAGCGCCCTGTACTCCGGTGGCATACGTTGCACCGGTTTACAGGTATAAAAAACCCCGAAACAAGTTCGGGGTTTTTACTGATTCAGGCTATCAGGCTTCAGCAGCCGCTTTTTCGACCGCTTCTTTAACCAGTTTGCACAGCTCGCCGCTCTCAGCCATTTCGGTGACAATGTCACAACCACCGACCAGCTCACCACCCACCCACAATTGGGGGAACGTCGGCCAGTTGGCGTATGCTGGCAGGTTCGCACGAATGTCCGGATTTTGCAGAATATCAACAAATGCAAATTTTTCACCGCACGCCATCAGCGCCTGTGAAGCACGCTGAGAAAAGCCGCACTGGGGTGCATTGGGCGAGCCTTTCATGTAAATCAGCACGGTATTGCTGGCAATTTGTTCCTTGATGGTTTCAATAATATCCACGTTTCACCTCTGTATAAAACAAGATTTAACATCTGCACCTGTGCGGTACGAATGACGGCATTCTACCCTATAACCCAGTTATCTGGTCAACTATAAGCCCACGACAAAGCCCTGGTTTTCCCGATAACTTGCATCTTCTTGATACAAATCACCGGCCAGAATTTGCACCCTGCCCATACAAGCCGATAAAATCGGATGCTTTCCGGCGGCAGTTCATTTTTCACCCTGCAGCCATGACTACGGAATTTTATTATTATGAATATCAGGCATTTTCTATCACTGTTTGATTGCTCGCCTGCCGAGCTGAACCAGATTATCCAGCGCGCCATCGAACTCAAGCAACAGCGCCAGCAAGGTGTTGCTCACGAGACTCTGAAGGGCCGCATGCTTGGCATGATTTTTGAAAAAGCCTCCACGCGTACCCGCATCTCGTTTGAAACCGGCATTTTCCAGCTGGGTGGCAATGCCATTTTCCTTTCCCCGCGCGACACCCAGCTGGGACGTGGCGAGCCACTGGCCGACTCGGCACGGGTGATGTCCAGCATGCTCGACATCATCATGATTCGTACTTTTGCCCACTCCGGCCTGGAAGAGTTTGCCAGTCACTCCAGCGTACCGGTAATTAACGCCCTGTCTGACGACTCGCACCCCTGCCAGCTGCTGGCCGATGTGCAAACCTTTGTCGAGCAGCGCGGCAGTATTGCCGGAAAAACCGTAGCCTGGGTTGGTGACGGCAACAACATGTGCAGCTCCTACATCGAAGCCGCCATGCAGTTTGATTTCCAGCTGCGCGTTGCATGCCCGATGGGCTACGAGCCAAACGCCCAGCTGCTGGCCAAAGCCGGTGACCGTGTCACCATCAGCTATGATCCGGGCAAAGCCGTTGCCGATGCCCATGTGGTCAGCACCGATGTCTGGGCCTCAATGGGCCAGGAAGAAGAAGCCAAAGAACGCCTGGCTGCTTTTGAGGGCTATCAGGTCTGCGAAAAGCTGCTCGACAAGGCCGCCAAAGACGTACTGTTCATGCACTGCTTGCCTGCACACCGTGGCGAAGAAGTCAGCCATACGGTGCTGGACGACCCGCGCTCAGTGGTCTGGCAGCAGGCAGAAAACCGTCTGCATGCACAAAAAGCCCTAATGGAGTTCATGCTGCTGCACGCTCAGGGTTAAGCAGGCAGACACAAAAAAACCGCAGCATTTATAGCTGCGGTTTTTGATTTTCTGAATATGACGGGCTGATTACTCGTCTGTTGTTTCTTCAGCCGCCTCTTCAGCTTTTTCGCTACCTTTTTCCAGCTTGGCTTTCAGGGCTTCTTTGGCACTTTCTGCTTTTTCAGCAGCAGTTTCTTTCGCCTGCTCAACTTTGGCCGCAGCGGCTTCGGTCAGCTCCTCAGCTTTTTCCACTGCTGCATCCTTGGCTTTCTCGGCGGACTCGGCAACTGTTTCTTTGGTTTCTTCGTACTTCTCTTTAGCCTTATCAGTCAGGCTGTCAGCCTCTTCTTTGGCTTTCTCGATGACTTCGTCAGTTTTCTTGTCGGCTTCAGCCACTACAGCCTTGGTCGCTTCCTTCACTTGCTGAGCCGCAGTCGGCTTTTCCGGAGCCTTGGGAGCCTCATCACCACAAGCAGCCAGCAGCAGGCTGGCGGAACAAATCAGTGATGCCAATAGTGTTTTTTTCATTGCACAATACCTTTTCTGTTAAATCAAATCCCAAGCCTCGCTCCATCCGGATGTCGGGCCATCAATTGCATGGTAAACCAGTTAGCCAGACATGTACCAATTGACTTAAGTATTTTGCGAACCAGGTTGCTACGCTTATGCGGCAAGATTCTGTGCAATAATCAGATCTTGATACAATAGGTGGTGTCTTTTATGTCTTGTTTTTTCCGGCTCATTATTTCTGCCTTTAGCCTGTTGATCGTCCTTGCCAGTTCAGCTTCGCCAGCCAGCGAACAACAAGCCGGACGGGCTGTCCTGCAATCCTTTCCCGGGAGTCCTGCCATGTTCGAACACAGTAACAAACCAACACTGATCAAGTTCTGGGCCAGCTGGTGCCCCTTATGTCTGTCCGAACTGGAGCAAACGCAGGCACTGGCAACAGATCCAGAACTGGCACGGGTCAACCTGTGGACTCTGGCTTCTCCCGGTGTCCTGAGCGAAATGCCGCTGGCCGATTTTCAACGCTGGTACAGCAGCCTGGATTATCCCGACCTGCCATTGCAACTTGATCCCAAAGGTGAGTGGGTCCGTCACTTCGGCGTGCAGGTGTATCCTACTTGGGTCTTGCTGTCATCCGATGGTAAGCTGCTGCGTCAAGTACGCGGCAGCTTAAATAAGGAGCAAATCCTGACCCTGCTCGACAACACTCAGGCTCCACTGGTCCAAACCGGACGCACTTTTTACCAGCCTGACAATAAAGAGCAGGCCAGTGCAATCAACTCCCGAAAAATCTACTTTGCCGGCGGTTGCTTCTGGGGCGTGGAGGCCTACTTCAAGCGACTCTCCGGAGTGCTGGATGCAGTTTCAGGCTATGCCAATGGCCGCATGGATAATCCAACTTACCAGGACGTTACCCAGCGTCAAAGCGGCCACTCGGAAACCGTGGAAATCACCTACAATCCGCAGCAAATCAGCCTGAACCAGTTGCTGCAACACTTCTTCCGCATCATCGACCCTACCACTCTTAACCGTCAGGGCAATGACCGTGGCAGTCAATATCGCAGTGGAATTTATAGCAACAGTCCTGATGAGCGGCAGCAAGTGGCAGTGGCCTTGCAGCACCTGCAGAAAAAATACGAACGCCCGATAGTAGTGGAAAACCTGCCGCTGGAGCACTTCTACCCAGCCGAAGAGTACCACCAGGATTACCTGCTGAAAAATCCGGAAGGTTACTGTCATGTTGACCTGTCACTGGCCAGCCAACCCCTGCCGGATGAACAACCAGCATACAGTAAGCCCGATGAAACAACGCTGCGACAAAAGCTGACCCCGCTGCAATACCAGGTGACTCAGGAGCAAGGCACCGAGCGTCCGTACAGCCACGAGTATGACCGCTTGTTTACTCCCGGAATTTATGTCGATATTGTCAGCGGCGAGCCGCTGTTCAGCTCCAGCGACAAATATGATGCCGGCTGTGGCTGGCCCAGTTTTACCCGTCCACTGGCAGGCGAACTGGTTACCGAGCACAGCGATACCAGCTACAACATGCGCCGTGTCGAAGTACGCAGCCGCCACGCTGGCTCGCACCTAGGGCATGTATTTCCTGATGGCCCGGCGGAAGAAGGTGGCTTGCGTTATTGCATCAACGGGGCCAGCCTCGAATTTATCCCGCTGGAACAGATGCAGGAGCGTGGCTACGCAGACTGGCTCAAGCATGTGCAGTAAGTCAGCCTTGTTGACCGGCTGAGTTATCGCACTGTTTTATGTGCTGTTACGCGGAAACACCACTGTGAAAGCGGAATTTTTCGTCGGCGGTAAAAATCGCGTTCCGTTCCTGCTCGGCAAAAAACACAACACGCTCCTCAATCGGCTCCTTGCTGTAGTCTTGCGCCAGCTTCAAATAATCCTGAAAGTGGCGTGCTTCAGACTTCAGCAAGGACTGGTAAAACCTACCCAGCTCTTCATCCAGAAACGGTAATAAACGATAAAAGCGCTCACATGAACGCGCTTCGATAAACGCCCCAATAATCAGTGTGTCAATCAGACGGCCCGGCTCCTGAATGCGTGCGTGCTGATGCATGCGCTTGGCATACTCGGAAGCACTCAGTTGACGATACTTGATGCCGCGTTTTTTCATGATTGCGGTCACCTGCTCAAAGTGACGCAATTCTTCCCGCGCCAGCCGGGACATCTTTTGCTGGAGCTCTTCTTTTTCCGCGTAGCGAAACATCAGGGTCAGAGCCGTGCCTGCCGCTTTTTTCTCGCAGTTGGCGTGATCAATCAACAATTCTTCAGGGTGTTGCAGGGCCTGCTCAATCCATGCTGGCGGTGTCTCACAGAGCAAAAAAGCTTCAATTTCAGGAATCATGGTCATAACCGTCAAACAAACAATGGCAAAACTTGGACAATAATATACATTTCTCCACTATTTGCAGCATACTGACCCCGGTCAGTAACCTGACCCGGTATTTCGTTACACTACAAACATAATCAATATAATATCGCGACCCAGGCCCTGACTCCGCATCCGTCACGGGCTTATGACTTTGCGCAGGAGACTCACATGCACGCGATTCGCAGCATCCTGGTGGTAATGACCCCCAACCAACCTGAAGATTTTGCTCTGGAACGGGCCCGGCAAATTGCCAAAATTACCGGCGCGCACTTGCATTTGCTGGTCTGTGACCGCCGTAATACTCACGCCGACTACCTTGAACAAGCCGCAGCCAGGCTAAAAGCCGAAAACCTCAGCGTCAGCACCCAGCAATCCTGGCGCGACAGCTTCCACGAAACCATCATTCAGGCCCAGCGCGCAGAAAACTGCCGTCTCGTGGTCAAGCAACACTTCCCGGAAAATCCGCTCAAACGTGCCTTGCTTACCCCTGATGACTGGAAACTGCTGCGCTACTGCCCGGTTCCCGTGCTGATTGTAAAAACCAGCGAAATCTGGCAAGACGGCACCATTCTGGCGGCTGTGGACGTCGGCAACAGTGGCTCCGAACATCGTGCCCTGCACGCCAGTCTGATCAGCAATGCACAGGCAGCAGCGACAATCACCGGAGCCGAGATTCATGTCTTTAGTGCTCATCCAGCACCGATGCTGTCCGCCGCTGACCCGACTTTCCAGCTGAGTGAAACCATCGAGGCGCGTTACCGCGAACAGGCCGAACTGTTCATCAAGGAATTCAACCTGAATCCGGCCAACATGCACTTGAAAGAAGGCCCTGCCGATGTGCTGATTCCACGTATGGCCAAACAGCTCGGTGCGATGTTGACCGTAGTCGGTACCGTAGCCCGTACCGGCCTCTCCGGTGCACTGATCGGCAATACCGCCGAAGTGGTGCTGGATGCGCTGGAAACCGACGTGCTGGTGGTCAAACCGAAAAACGTCATGGACTATCTGGAAAACCAGTTGCAGCGTTAACACAGCTACATAGCCCAGCGGCGTGCTACGGCCGCTCCGTTGGGCTTTCCCCATACCTTGCCAGCCTGACCTTTTGTCCGGCCATAACCCGGCCGGGCAAAACAACTCCGACCTTGCCTACGCCTTTCGTCTAACCCGTCTATCGCCAAGTCTTTCCGCCAAGACACTTAACTTTATTGCGATTTTCCCTTAGAATAGTGCCGCCTTTTTGGCCTTTCCGTCCCATTTGAAGCTGTTTTCAAAATCTTGACAGGGCTGTTTTTCACCGTGTGCCGCTGACATCCGGGTATTTGTGAAAACAGCTTCTAAATAAGCGCCCGACACCTGTGTAACGGGCCACTGATGAGGGTAAAAACTGTGCTTGAAGCCTATCGTAAACACGTAGAAGAGCGCGCTGCACAAGGCATCGTGCCTCAGCCGCTGACTGCCGAACAAACAGCAGGTCTGGTTGAACTGCTGAAAACTCCACCTGCCGGCGAAGAAGAATTTCTGCTTGACCTGATCACCAACCGTGTTCCTGCCGGTGTCGACGAAGCAGCCTACGTCAAGGCTGGCTTCCTGTCCGCCATTGCCAAGGGCGAAGCCACTTCCCCGCTGATCGACAAAGCACACGCCGTCAAACTGCTGGGCACCATGCAGGGCGGTTACAACATCGAGACTCTGGTCAGCCTGCTGGACGATGCCACACTGGCCGCCAACGCTGCTGCCGAGCTGAAGCACACCCTGCTGATGTTTGACGCATTCCATGACGTTGCCGAAAAAGCCAAGGCCGGTAACGAGCACGCCAAGGCCGTCATGCAGTCCTGGGCTGACGGCGAGTGGTTCACCGCACGCCCTGCGCTGGCTGACAAGATCACCCTGAGCGTGTTCAAGGTCACCGGCGAAACCAACACTGACGACCTGTCCCCGGCTCCGGATGCCTGGTCTCGTCCTGACATCCCGCTGCACGCACTGGCCATGCTGAAAATGGCACGCGACGGCATCAATCCTGACGTACCCGGCTCCGTGGGTCCGATCAAGCAGATGGAAGAGCTGAAAGCTAAAGGCCACCCTGTTGCCTATGTCGGTGACGTTGTAGGTACCGGTTCTTCCCGTAAGTCCGCCACCAACTCCGTGCTGTGGTTCTTCGGTGACGACATTCCGAACGTACCCAACAAACGCGCAGGTGGTTTCTGCTTCGGTACCAAAATTGCCCCGATCTTCTATAACACCATGGAAGACGCCGGTGCCCTGCCGATCGAGTTCGACTGCACCAACCTGAACATGGGCGACGTCATCGACGTTTACCCATACAAAGGTGAAGTACGCCGCCATGGCAGCGACGAGCTCGTGACCAACTTCGAGCTGAAAACCGATGTTCTGCTGGACGAAGTACGCGCCGGTGGCCGTATTCCGCTCATCATTGGCCGCGGTCTGACCGAAAAAGCCCGTGCCGAGCTGGGTCTGTCTCCATCCGACTTGTTCAAAAAGCCTGAAGCTCCTGCCGACAGCGGCAAAGGTTTCACCTTGGCACAAAAAATGGTCGGCCGCGCCTGCGGACTGCCTGAAGGCCAGGGCGTACGCCCCGGCACTTACTGTGAGCCCAAGATGACCACCGTTGGCTCTCAGGACACCACAGGCCCAATGACCCGTGACGAGCTGAAAGACTTGGCTTGCTTGGGCTTCTCTGCTGATCTGGTGATGCAGTCCTTCTGTCACACAGCTGCTTACCCCAAGCCCATCGATGTCAACACTCACCACACCCTGCCTGACTTCATCATGAACCGTGGCGGTGTTTCCCTGCGTCCCGGTGACGGTATCATCCACAGCTGGCTGAACCGCATGCTGCTGCCTGACACCGTGGGTACCGGTGGTGACTCGCACACCCGTTTCCCGATCGGTATTTCCTTCCCGGCCGGTTCCGGTCTGGTTGCTTTTGCTGCGGCCACCGGTGTCATGCCGCTGGATATGCCAGAGTCCGTTCTGGTTCGCTTCAAGGGCAAAATGAACCCCGGCATCACCCTGCGTGACCTGGTTCATGCCATTCCTTACTACGCAATCCAGGAAGGTCACCTGACCGTTGAAAAACAAGGCAAGAAGAACATCTTCTCCGGCCGCATCCTGGAAATCGAAGGTCTGGACGGTCTGACCGTCGAGCAAGCCTTTGAGCTGTCCGATGCTTCCGCCGAGCGTTCTGCTGCCGGCTGTACCATCAAGCTGCCAGAAGAAGTCATTGCTGAATACCTGCGCTCCAACATCACCATGCTGCGCTGGATGATCAGCGAAGGCTACGGCGATGCACGCACCATCGAGCGCCGCGCCCAGGCGATGGAAGCATGGCTGGCCAAGCCAGAGCTGCTGTCAGCTGACGCTGACGCCGAGTACGCTGCCGTCATCGAAATCGATCTGGCCGAGATCAAGGAGCCCATCCTGTGTGCCCCTAACGACCCGGACGATGCCCGTCTGCTGTCTCAGGTTCAGGGTCGCGAGATCGACGAGGTATTCATCGGTTCCTGTATGACCAACATCGGTCACTTCCGTGCTGCCGGTAAACTGCTGGAGCAGGTTAAAGGTGGTATTCCAACCCGTCTGTGGCTGGCACCACCTACCCGCATGGACCAGTACCAGCTGACCGAAGAAGGCTACTACGGCATCTACGGCCGTGCCGGTGCACGCATGGAAATGCCCGGCTGCTCCCTGTGCATGGGTAACCAGGCACGCGTAGAGACTGGTGCCACCGTTGTATCCACTTCTACCCGTAACTTCCCGAACCGTCTGGGTGACAACACTGACGTGTTCTTGGCTTCTGCTGAACTGGCGGCTGTTGCCTCCATTATCGGCAAGCTGCCAACCGTGGAAGAGTATCTGAGCTACGCGAAGAATATCGACAGCATGGCTGGCGATATCTACCGTTACCTGAACTTTGATCAGATGGCCAAATACCAGGAAGCCGCTGACAAAGCCGAGCTGCCAACCGTTTAAGTTGCCCAGTCCGGAAGACCCCCCGCCACAAGCGGGGGCACTCTGATACCAACAAAACCCCTGCCATCCGGCGGGGGTTTTGCTTTTCCAAGTTTAATAAAACTACTACCAAACAATTAACCGCAACCGACGAATGCATGCGCCCCGGACACCCCGCCACAAAAAAGCCCGCTGTCATTAAACACAGCGGGCTTAAGCCAGGTTGTTGCTATATCGGACCGGCTCTACTCCGCCAATAATTTGCTGGTTTCAAAACCCATAATCAAAGAGCCCCAGCGCTGTCCCGACACATACAAAGGGATGGACAGATCATTGATAATTTCACCCGTGTCGCGAATAAATGTCTGTAGCAAAAATGGACTATCGTGGGTGCAGCGACGCCTTTCAGCGCGACTGTCGAAATATTTACGCATATTTCGGCTATAGGTATTGTCTACTTCCGCATCACCGGTTCTCGGGCGAGAAACCCGTGAGTGGTGTACAGGAATATAGCCTTCGGTATTGGTGGCAACTGCATAGATAAAGTCGGGCTGCTGCTCCAAAAAACCATCCAGCACCGGCTGCAAGGCCGCCTGGATATTCTGCAGATAACTGGTGCTGTACTGCACATATTTCTCGTGTGGATTCAGCGCCTGATAATCCTTGCTAAACAGGTTGACGCCTTTGCTGCTGACAGCCTCCATCGCCTGCATCACCTGCTCTGCCCAGCCCAGCCCCATCTGGGTAATGGCTTCAAAACCGCCATAGCCAATAATGAAGCGGGACAGAACTTCCTGGGTTTTCTGCGTTGCCTCTTCCAGCTCATAGGCGCTGTTTTGTGACTCGTCCATGTCTTCTTTCACCGAATGTGAAAGTTCGGCAATGCTGGCGACGTTCTGATGCGTCAGCCGGTTGGTGGTCGACAACTCTTCAATCGCGGTCGAGATGGTATTCAACTGCTGACTCATCTGCTCAAAACTGGCCACCATGGTTATAAACTGGCCGCTGGTACGAGTGAGAAAGACTTCTGCTTCCTGCACGTTGTTCAGAATACTGCCAGCGCCTGCTTCGGTCTGCGCCACCAGACTGCTCATTTCGGCAATATTGGTGTTGATCTGTTGGGTTGCCTCGCCGACTTTTTGTGCCAGTCCGCGCACTTCATCGGCCACTACCGCAAAGCCGCGCCCCGCTTCACCTGCCCGTGCCGCCTCAATCGAAGCGTTCAGTGCCAACAGGTTGGTCTGGCTGGAAAACTCCTCAACCAACCGTAGAATCTGGGTGATGTTTTCCGAGTTTTTACTCAGGGTACTAACAGTTTCCTGAAACCCCTGGGCCAAACGGGCCACACCCTGCACCTGCTCGGATGCCTTGTCCAGATCAACACTGGACTGATGAACTTCGCGCAGGTTGTTGTGCGTCTGGTCGCTGATGTGTGTGGTATTGACCGCAATCTCGTCAATCGCCTGGGTGGACTGGCTGCTGGACTCAAAAATCTCTTCAGCCCGGCTTTCCTGCGTAGTGGACGAGCGGTTTGCCTGCTGCACCATTTTTTGTACTCTGGCAGCGTTGAGCGCCACGTCAACCGAGTGTGTGCGGGTTTGACTGATCATTTCCTTGAGCTGACTGGCAAACTCGTTGTAACTACGAGCCATGTCGGAAATTTCATCAAACGTATAATCAGGCAGAACTGCCGATATATCGCCATCCTTGTCCCTGATCGCCTGCAATACCCCGGTAATGTCCTGAATCGGCTTAACAAAGATCGCGCGCATGAAAAAAATCATGAAAATTCCGATTACCGCTGCAAACACCCCTACCACTGCCAACAACAACCAAAAACTGTCCAGCTGTGGCAGCGAGTCCTGCGCTATGCCCAGACCATCAAGCTTCTGTTGCAATCCGGTCAACAAATAGGCGACACCGAGCATCAGCAATGCTGTTGGCAAAAGCATGGCCACCACATTACCTACTATCTTTCTGGTCAGGGTGTACCAAAACGCTTTTTCTATGGCTCGATAAAGGCTCATCATTCTGTTTCCCTCGATTTTTTTGCATACATGCGACACGATAATATGTGACGCAGTTCTCAAACTGCAGCGCGTAATATACTATCTCGACCGACTGCTTAGAAACCCCTATAGGACCAAGGCAGCACTCAAGAAAACTAACACGCCGGCTTTTCCACATGAACCGACACAACTGATAACCTTTCACATATTATTCAGAACAGTCACACCCAGCCTTATACTGCTTCCGACATAGCTGTTTTATGGAGAGTTTATGCCGCCCCGCACCCTGTACCAAGAACTGATCACCGCCTGGCGTCTACAAAGACAAGCCAATCCGGCCCTGGCCGTGACTTTTTTTGCCATTCTCGCCGGGCTGGCCTTGCTGCTGACTATCAGCCTTGCCCACTCCCTTCTGTACGGTAACCCCGGATACTTCAGTCTGGCCAACTATGGCGGGCTGGCCGGTTTTGCAGCAACTGCCGCCGGTGCATTTCTGGTACTGTTTCTGAATAAAACCAAACAGCTGACCCAGGACGCCCTGCTTGGGTTTGCCGCCGGCATGATGTTGGCAGCCAGCTCGTTTTCTCTGATCTTGCCCGGTATCGAAGCCGCGCAAGAGCTATTCAACAACTCGGGACTGGCGGCACTGCTGGTTGTGTGCGGCCTGGGACTCGGTGCCGTCCTGATGCTCGGGCTGGATCGTTTTGTTCCCCACGAACATGCCAGTACGGGCCCTTGTGGTCCGGAAGTAAGACGAATCAGCGGTATCTGGCTGTTCGTATTTGCCATTGCCCTGCACAACATCCCCGAGGGCATGGCAATTGGCGTGGTCTTCGCACACGGTGACCTGTCGGTTGCCTTGCCACTGACAACAGCCATCGTTATTCAGGACATTCCCGAAGGGCTCGCGGTAGCACTGGCTTTACGTGCAACCGGCATGAGCAATCGGCGCGCAATCCTGATTGCCGCCGGGACCGGTCTTCTGGAGCCACTGGGAGCGATACTGGGCTTTTCCATTGCCAGCAGCCTGGTGTTTGCCTATCCGTTGAGCATGGGGATTGCTGCTGGTGCAATGATCTTTGTAGTTTCACATGAAGTGATTCCGGAAACCCACCGCAATGGCAACCAGACCCTTGCCACAATCGGGCTCATGATCGGATTTATGGTGATGATGTTTCTGGATACAGCTCTGGGCTAGCTGTTTTACGGTCCAGCCAGAAACCGGATAAATCTTGAGCCTGTTCTTCCGGGAGTGCTTCACTCGCTGTCATTGCCTATATATTCAAACAGTTGCGAACAGCTAGCGTTTACGTGAAAAAAATTGTCCAGACTCAAGAAAGACTATAAAAGCATGATGTTTCAGTTTTTTTTCACAGCTACTTTCTGCCTATTGAAATAATACTATCTAGCCATCAATATAATTTAACGCACATGTCCTGAAGCTTCCGCTCAAGTTTATGCCGATTGCTGCCGAAAAAGCATCAAGACAGGCTCAGTGCTTATTACAACAAGGAAATTCTCATGTCCCCGTTACTTCGTATTTCGATCAGCAAACGTCTTTGGCTCATTTTGCTGCTGGTTGTAGCTATTTTTGTCGGTTTTGCCATCTTTATCGCCAAACAGACCTATGCCGGTCTCGTTGATGGCAAAGAAATCAAAACCCAACATCTGGTTGAAAATACCATCGGCATTCTTGAGTATTATCATGAACAGGAACAACAAGGTGTTCTGACCAAAGCACAGGCACAAGAACAGGCACTGGCTGTAATTAAAAAAATCCGTTACGGCCGCGACGACTACTTTTGGGTCAACGATCTGCAGCCCGTCATGTTGATGCACCCGATGAATCCGGCACTGGATGGGCAAGACCTCTCCGGTTACAAAGACCCTGATAATCGCCAGATTTTCAACGAATTTGTACGCATTGCCACCAATGACGGAGCGGGCTTCTATAATTATCGCTGGCCAATGCCCGGCGCCAGGGACCCGGTCGGGAAAATCAGTTATGTCCAGCAGTTCAAGCCATGGGGCTGGGTGCTGGGTACCGGCGTTTACATTGACGATATTCAGGCCGAATTTCGTACACAAACCATTAAAAGTACCATCATCCGGGTCGTTATCATCGCCATCATGGTGCTCTTGATTGTCGGCATCATCCGCAGCATCACCACCCCGCTTCGCCAGGTGGCCGATGCACTGAAAAACATTGCCAGTGGCGATGGCGACCTGACCCAAACCCTGTCCTATCGGGGCAACGACGAAGTTGGTGAGTTGAGCAGCAGCTTCAATACCTTTACTGAAAAACTGCGCTCGGTGATTGTCGAGCTGCAAGACACAGCTAAAACATTACAACAATCATCCAGCGAACTGGACAAGGCCGCACATGACAGCCTGGACAGCAGCGAGCGCCAGCTACAAGAAACCGAAGTGATTGCCACGTCGATGAACGAAGTGACCTATTCGGTGCAGGAAGTAGCAAAAAATGCCGAACAGGCTGCTAGCGAAGTGAGCAGCGCCAGTCAGCAAGCCATGGCCGGTCAGCAAAGCATTTACAACAGCCTGCAACAAACCGACCAGCTATCAGCCACCATTGGCGAAGCGGTTCAGGTCATGGAGGCTCTTGCCGCCGAAAGTACACAAATTGGCGGAGTACTGGAAGTCATTAACTCGATTGCCGAACAGACCAACCTGTTGGCCCTGAACGCTGCAATTGAAGCAGCTCGAGCCGGTGAACAGGGTCGTGGCTTCGCCGTTGTTGCCGACGAAGTTCGCCTGCTGGCCCAGCGTACCCAGCAATCGACCGGCGAAGTGCAGCACATGATCGACAGCTTGCAAAAAAACTCACAAGCTGCAGTACGGGTTATTCAGGAAAGCAGCGAGGCTTCGGCAAAAACCGTGGAGCAGGCCAATATCGCCAGCGCCAGCCTGGAGCAGATCACTCATGCACTGGCAGCACTGAGCGACCTGAACGCATCGATTGCCAGCAGCACCCTGCAGCAGTCTCACGTCTCCGAAGAGATTAACCAGAACATCAACCGGGTTGCTGGCCTGGCCACCAGCAGTACTGCTGCTGCACAACAGGCCAGTACGTCAAGCGAACACCTGGAACAACTGGCTCGTAGCCTTGGCAACCTGCTGGCCCAGTTCAAGGTATAAAACAAACTGAGAACTGTAACTGACGGCTCCCCTAGCGGGAGCCGTTTTTGTTTACACCCCGTCCTCCGGCGTACGACGCACAATCTTGATTTTGCAGTCAAAGGTGGCCTTGCGCGTCACACTAATTGCCTTGTGTGTAACGGCATCCACAGTAATATTCCAGGCCCCATCAGACGGCACCCGGATTTTCGCCGGAAAACGATCAAAGGCACCGCCATGGTAGGTATGGCGGCCACCGTTTTTGTAACTGCGGAAATTGGCATCGTTCATCAGACGAATATTGCACGTCTGCGAGCTATGGATGACAACCAGATCGCCTTCATGCAAAACTTCGCGGCGGTGGATAAATTTCATGATCAAACTGCCCAAAATTAAACGGTCGCTACTATAGCACGAGCAGCCATGTGACTGGCAGGAGCCTGTTCACCCCGCCCTGCTACAGCAAACAAACTTGCCAGTGAAGCATTCCACACCATACAATCCGCGCTTTCCAAGCGGCTGCCTGCACTGTGTTTTTTCGTCCCCATTCTTCCTTCTTGATGGCCATTCTGGCTACACGCATTGGTTTTTTGATTGCCGGGCTTGGCCTGTCAGTCTGGGCTCCACTGGTGCCCTACGTGCGTGAGCGCATCCCAATGAGTGACGCCACTTTTGGCATGTTGCTGCTGAGTATTGGTATCGGCTCCCTATGCTGCATGCCTCTGTCGGCATTCTTTACCGGACGCTTTGGCATTCGTCGCACAACCATTGGCTCGATTCTGGTGCTGGTCACTGCTCTGTGCGGTGTAGCCCTAGCCAACCAATTGTGGCTGATGGCACTGGTCCTGTTTTGCTTTGGCGGCAGCATGGGCGTGCTTGATATTGTGCTTAACGTCCAGGGACTGATGGTAGAAAACCGCGCCAATCGCAACATGATGTCCAGTTTTCACGGCATGTTCAGCCTGGGCACCATCACCGGCTCACTGCTGGTAACCCTACTGCTGATGGCCGGCCTGTCGCCCGTACTGAGCCCACTGTTGGCGGTAACCTGTATTTTATTGCTATGCGCCTGGTCTACGCCCGGCTTTTTGGTCAAACGCACTCGCAGCGACTCCGGTGGGATGCGCTGGCCAAACAGCTTTATTATTCTGGTTGGCCTGATGTGTTTTATTGTCTATCTGGCCGAAGGAGCCATTCTGGACTGGAGTGCCCTGTTTTTGATTGAATATCGAAACATGCAACCCTCTAGTGGCGGACTGGGCTATGCCTCCTTTGCCCTGATGATTACCATTGGCCGCTTTATGGGCGATAGCATGACCCGCAAACTGGGCCGGGTGCGTATGATTGCTTTTGGCGCTCTGCTGGCTGCTGGCGGCATTGCACTAGGGCTGGTGACATCCCATTGGGGTTTAACCCTGCTTGGTTACGGACTATGCGGATTGGGTTGCGCCAATGTCTCGCCGCTACTGATTTCTTCCCTAAACCGGCAGTCACATATGCCGCCGCACTTGGCAGTAACAGCGGCCACCACCATTGG